>NZ_CP142396.1:300990-601980 GCF_035934735.1 Sedimentibacter sp. MB31-C6 | reverse complement strand
AAGTATAATACAAATGAAACGTTATTTACATTAATGTTAAATTATATAGCACTTCATGTTATATCCTTTTTACGTGATGGACCGTGGCAAGATCCTGGTTCTTCTGGTTTCCCTAAAATTGCAAGGTTCGATATAAATGCTCAATTAGACAAAGTGTTTGGTGTGCAATTTGGATGGATAATTGGCTTAATATTAGTGGCCATAGTATTTATATATATCAAATATACAAAACAAGGATATGAAATAAGTGTTGTTGGTGAGAGTAAGGCTACAGCTAGATATGCTGGTATGAATGTAAGAAAAGTAATTCTTCGTACAATGATTATAAGTGGAGGAATTTGCGGCGTTACAGGAGTTATTCAGTCAGCAGGTTCAGATATGACTTTAGCATCATCTGTTGCTGGAGGCGTTGGGTTTACTGCTATTGCCATTGCATGGCTGTCAAATCTAAATCCATTCGGTATTTTGTTAGTATCATTTTTATTTAGTGTATTAGAAAAGGGAAGTAGTGTTATGCAGTCAACTTATGGATTATCTACTTACTCAGCTAGCGTTCTTCAAGGAATTATTTTATTTTTTATATTAGGATGTGAATTTTTTATTCGCTATAAATTTGTATTTCGTCATAAAGGAGGTACTCAAGCATGAACATATTTTTGAACTTCTTAGTTGCAGCAATATTTGCAGGAACACCTCTTTTGTTTGGTACACTTGGGGAGATAATGAATGAAAAAGCAGGCCATTTAAATCTAGGTGTAGAAGGTATGATGGCAATGGGCGCATGTGCAGGATTTATGGGTGGATTTTTAAGTAATAATTTGATAATTGCATTATTAGCTTCTTTTGTAGCTGGTTTATTCGGAGCATTGATTTATGCGGTTTTAACAATTACTTATAAGGCAGATCAAAATGTAACTGGACTTACTCTTACAATATTTGGGACAGGTATTTCGAATTTTATTGGGGAATTTATGTTAACAAATTTAGAAACAAATTCTTTGAAATTACCGGAACTGATTACAACTCAAATAAGTAATATAAATATTCCTGGCTTAAGCAGTATACCTATTATTGGACCTTTATTGTTTCAATATAATCCTTTTGTATATTTAGGAATCATAATTGCAATTTTATGTAGCTTTTATTTAAATCATACAAAAACAGGATTGAATGTAAGGGCTATTGGTGAAAATCCAGGAGCTGCTGATGCAGCAGGAATTAAAGTTAACAAATTAAAATATATAAATGTATTAATAGGTGGAGGAATTTGTGGTATTGGTGGAGCCTACTGTTCTATGATAATTAATGGTGGTGTTTGGATGAGCAACAGTGTTAATGGAATGGGATGGATTTCAGTAGCTCTTGTTATTTTTGCATCATGGAGTCCAATGAAAGCAATTTTTGGTTCTTATATATTTGGAGCATTTAATATACTAAAATATTATATTCCAAAAACTTTATTTACTTTACCTAATGCTTTTTACGATATGCTACCATTTATTATAACCGCACTTGTGTTAGTAATAACTTCTATTCGAAAATCAAAAGAGAATTCACAGCCAGCGAGCTGTGGAGTGAATTATTTTAGAGAAGATAGATAATAGAATATGATTATGATATAATAGGACTTAGTTAAAACCTGTGATTTATTGGTTACAACTGAGTCCTATTTATATTAAGGAGAATAATTAGAAAATGAAAATTAAAAATATAGAAAAAATATTTGCAATAGAAAAAGGCGATGTTATATCGATTGTCGGTAGTGGAGGAAAGACAACTTTAATGTTTCAACTTGCTAATAGCCTAAAAAATAAATATAGAGTGTTAATAACTACTAGTACAAAAATATTTAGGCCATCAGTTGACAAGTACGATTATATTTATACTTCATTTGATGATTATAAAAATAATAAAGTGGAATATAAAAGTGGCATTACAGTTGTTTCTAAAGACTATAATTATGAGAATAATAAACTACTTGGAATTGATGATAATATTTTAAAATCTATTATAAATGATTTTGATGTAACGGTTATAGAAGCTGACGGGTCAAGAAATTTACCTTTAAAAGGTTGGAAAAATCATGAACCTCCAATTCTTTCTAAAACTAATAAAACGATAGGAATAATACCTATAGATGTTTTAGGTAAAAAAATCAGCAAAGAAAATATTTATGGATATGAAGAGTTTCAGAATTTTGTAAATAATGAGGATATTGTTAACAAAGAAATAATTGGAAGGATATGTTCTAGTAAAGTTGGAATTTTTAAGAATTCAATGGGGAAGCGATACCTTTTAATAAATAAGGCAGATAGTGATGAAGATTTAAAAAATGCACATTATTTGGCAAATTATTTAAATGATTATATTAAGGGGAATCCTTTTGATTTTAAAATTTGCATTAGTTCATTAAAAAATGCTATTTTTTATGAATTGTAGGGTATGCATTTTATGCATACCGCGGGACGCATGCAATGCGCCCCCTACGGTGTTATTGTACCACGGCGTCGTCTTTATCCAACGGTGTTAATCATTCCCATAATTATTTTTTCACTTGTAATAGGTAATGTTCTTATGTTTACTTTAGTTGCATTGTAAACAGCATTTGCTATTGCTGGTGCAGGTGTATTTATTACTATTTCACCTATTGATTTTGCTCCAAAAGGACCTGTCGGTTCATAACTGCTTTCAAATTCAACTCTTATATTACCAGCATCTATACGGGTAGGTATCTTATATTGCAGGAATGAGTCATTTATCATACGTCCATTTTCATCATATACAATGTCTTCATATAATGTCATACCAATACCTTGAACGATTCCACCTTCAGTTTGAACTCTAGCAAGATTTGGGTTGATTACTGTTCCGCAGTCTACAACTGCAACATAATCTATAATATCAACTTTTCCTGTTAATTTATCAACTTCAATTTCTACAATTCCAGACATAAAAGGGGGAGGTGATGTAGGCGAATAATGAGATTCGCTTGCTGTTAAGTAGTTGTTTTCTCCAACTAAACTCATATTTGCAATGTCTTTTAATGTGATTTTTTTATTAGTTTCTAAAGAAAAAACTTCTTTGCCGTTAAATTCCACATCATTTTCAGTACATCCCAAAAGCCTTGCACCTTCGGCTTTTATCTTTGTTTTAAGTTTTTCACATGTTTTTACTACTGCCATACCTGTAATATATGTTGTACTTGAAGCATAGGATCCTGTATCATAAGGGGATAAATCTGTGTCTACTCCATGAACTATTATATCGTCCAGTTCACAGTCTAGACAGTCAGCTGCCATTTGTGCAAGTATTGTGTCGCAACCTGTTCCCATATCAGTTGCTCCAATCATCAAAGTGTAAAAACCATCATCATTTAATCTTACTTCAACGGCTCCTACATCTACATAGGATATTCCTGATCCTTGCATTGCAACTGCAACTCCTACGGATCTTACTTTGTTGTTTCCTATATCCTTACATGGGTATTTTTCATCCCAATTAATCATTTCTTTTGCTTTAATTAAACATTTATCTAGGGTACAACTTTTTAATTTTTCATCATAATATGTTGGCATAACATTTTCAACTTGGTCTTGTGTTAACATGTTTTTCATTCTTAATATAGTAGGATCTATATTAAGTTTTGCAGCTAACTCGTTAACTGCAGATTCAAGAGCGAAAAATCCTTGCGTAGCACCATAACCTCTGAAAGCACCTGCTCCCATAGTATTTGAATAAATAACTTCATAATCAAATTTATAAGCTTTAGCTTTATTGTAAATAGTCATAGCCTTATGTCCTGCTAACCCAACTGTAGTTGGTCCGTGATCACCATAGGCTCCTGCATTCCAAAGGGTGTTCATATCTATAGCTTTTATTATTCCATTTTCATCTGCACCTAAACGTATTGTAATTTCACTTTCATGACGAGGACTACCATTTGTTAAGCTTTCTTTACGAGAATAAATCATTTTAGCAGGTTTTCCTGTTTTTAAAGTTACTATAGCTGGAAACATTTCGCTAACTGCTGATTGTTTTGAGCCAAATCCACCACCTATTCTAGGTTTTATTACACGAATTTTAGACTTTGGTATTTGAAGAGCATTTGCTAATATACGTCTTATATGAAATGGTACTTGTGTTGAAGTAACTACATTAAGTCTTCCGTATGTATCAATGCTAGTATATGTTCTGAAAGTTTCCATTGCTGTCTGGTGATTAGCCTTAGTATGGTATGTTTGTTCTATTACATGAGAACAATTTTTTAATTCTTCTTCAATATTTCCATATTTAAAACTTTCTGAAGCGCAAATATTTCTTTTGTTGTCAGCTCCAATATCAACTAAAGCTTTAAAATCTTCTTCTGGGTGAACAACAATTTGGTTATCTTTAGCCTCTTTAAAGTCTAAAATTGGTTCAAGTACTTCATAATTAACTTTAATTAAATTCATAGATTTATTTACTGACTTTTCGTCCCAACCTGCAATAATTGCAACGGGATCTCCAACGCATCTAATTAATTTGTCTAGTATAAGTCTGTCGTAAGGGCTAAACTCAGGATATGTTTGACCTGCTGTTGTGAATCTTGAATTTGGAACATCTTTATACGTTAAAATGCATTCTATACTAGGTACTTTTTTTGCAACTTCAATATCTATATCTTTAATTAAGGCGTGAGCATGGGGGCTTCTTAACACTTTAACGATTAAACAATTATCTTGAGCTATATCATCTGTATATACTGGCTTTCCAGTAACTAGTGACATAGCATCTTTTTTTCTAACTTTTTTATTAACTATATTCATTTTAAGCCTCCCTTTTAACGTCTAAATATTTCTTGATAGACCTTAATTGTCCCATGTATCCAGAACAGCGACATAAGTTACCTTCAAGGTATTTTTTTATTTCATCTTCAGTTGGATTTTTCAATTCATTTTTCATAGCTAAAACACTCATTATAAATCCAGGGCTACAAAAGCCACATTGTTCAGCACCTTCATCTGCTAAAAACCCTCCGAATTCTTCCGCTTCTTTTTCTAATCCTTCTATAGTTGTTATATGAAGACCACTTACTCGAACTGCCAGGGTTGAACATGAAAGTATTGGTTTGCCTTCCAACAATACAGTGCATAAACCACAGTTTGAAGTGTTACACCCGCGTTTTACACTTAGGAAACCTTTAGATCTTAAATAATCAAGAAGTATTGTATCAGGCGAAATATCATCACTGAATTCTTTGTTATTAATCCATAATTTAACTTGCATATTTTCCTCCATGTAATATTTCTTCGATGTTTCTTCGAATAAGAACATCCGCTAAAATTTGACGGTATTTTTCGCTTCCACGATAGTTTGTCCCAAAAGAAGTAGAGTCTATTATATTAGATATCATTGATTTGATATTTTCTTCATTTGGTTTTTCATTTAAAGTAAACTGAGTAAGTTTTGCTTTCATTGGTCTAGCACCTAATACAATGTTCCATTGTTTTTCTATATTTGAAACTGCACATGTAAGAACTGGCAAATCAGTTGAACTTATTCTATGACTAGAGTAACTAGCGTTTCTTTTATCTTTCATAATTATTATACTAACTAAGATATCATTATTTAGAGGCATTTCAACATATTCTTTTAAGGTAATTGTACCGCCTTTATATAATTCTACATAGCAATTTAATGACAAAAGAGATGTTAAAATATCAGAGAATCCAAATTTAGAATAAACACTTCCACCTACTGTTGCCATATTTCGCATTTGAACACCAACTATATGTTCAACAGACTTTGAAAACAAACCATTGAAATAACTATTTAATCCATTGTGGACTTCAATATCTCTCAATGTTGACATACATCCAATTTTAAAACTTTCTTCACTTTCTTCAATTTTATTTAAATTTAAGGAAGTAAGATCAATTGCTGTTCCAATATTTTTTCTTCCCATTTTAAGCCAAAGCATACCACCAATTATTGTATTTCTCTTGCTTTGGTTTAACTCATAAGCTTGTTTTAAACTATCAACCACGATATATTTATCTATTGTAAACATGAGTGAACCCCTTTCGAATAGCTTTTATATATGTAATAATAATAATTATTATATATCAATTATATCCACTAATAATTTTACCTTAATTTGACTGAAATTTCAAGAATATTTGAAATTAATTTAAAGTATTTATTTCGATTTATTTATTCTTAAATATTTATATAATTACATGGAGTGTTTTTATAATTTATTGAAAATTATGATTTGTCGTAGTATAATAAATTCATAAGTGGCGTATATTATACGTCTAGTTGAAACGGTGTGATGTGTTTACGAATTACTTTCAATTTTACATTAATAAATTTATTAATAAGGAGCTGTAATAATGAATTATTCTATTGATGATTCAACTAAAGAATTTGAAGATGAACTAAGGTATTTAAAACTATTATCTAAGCAATTTCCTACTATAGCTTCAGCATCTACAGAAATAATAAATTTACAGGCAATATTAAATCTTCCTAAAGGAACTGAACATTTTTTGTCAGATATTCACGGAGAGTGCGAGTCTTTTAAACATGTACTAAAAAACGGCTCCGGTAACATAAAACGAAAGATTAAGGAAGTATATGGAGACACATTAAGTGAAAATGAAATTAAAAGTCTTGCAACACTAATTTATTATCCAGAACAAAAGTTGGAAATTATACATAAACAAGAAGAAAATATTGAAGAATGGTTTAGAATAACAATATATCGACTTATAGAAGTTAGTAGAAAGGCAGCGTTTAAATATACTCGTATGAAGGTTCGAAAGGCTTTGCCGAAGGAATTTGCATATATCATTGAAGAACTAATGCATAGAGGTCCTGAAGAAATTGACAAAGAAGAGTATTATAGTGAGATAATAAAAACTATTATTAAAATTGAAAGAGCTGATGAATTTATAATAGCAATGTCAAAACTTATTCAAAGATTAGTAATAGATAGGCTTCATATTGTAGGCGATATATTTGATAGAGGACCTGGTGCAGATATTGTAATGGAAACAATTACAAATTATCATTCTGTTGATATACAATGGGGAAATCATGATATTTTATGGATGGGTGCTGCTGCAGGCAGTGAAGCATGTATCGCAACAGTTATTAGAATATGCGCTAGATATGCAAATTTAGATACAATTGAAGATGGTTATGGAATAAATATACTTCCTTTAGCAACCTTTGCCTTAGAAACTTATAGTAATGATGATTGCGTTGCATTTAAACCTAAAATGGAAAATGATATAATTTGTAGTGAAAATGATATTAAACTGATATCAAAAATGCACAAAGCTATCTCTATAATACAATTTAAATTAGAAGGAAAAATAATTAAAAGACGTCCTCATTTTTGTATGGATGACAGACTTTTATTGAATAAAATTAATTATGAGGATGGTACAATAAACCTTGATGGTAAGACTTATGAATTGATTGATAAAAATTTTCCAACTATAAATCCTCAAAATCCTTATGAATTAAATAACGAAGAAAAGGAATTAATAGATAAATTAAAGTCTTCATTTTTAAATAGTGAAAAACTTCAAAAACATGTTAGATTTCTATTTTCAAATGGTAGTATGTATTTAAAATTTAATTCCAATTTATTGTATCATGGATGTATTCCTGTAAATGAAGATGGTAGCTTTAAAAAGGTTAAGATAGGATCATCAGGGAAATCGTATAGTGGTAAATCATATTTTGACAGACTTGAAATCTTAGTAAGGGAAGGGTATTTCCATAAAAGTAATCTAGAAGCAAAATTGTATGGTATGGATTTAACATGGTATTTATGGACTGGACCAGATTCGCCTCTTTTTGGAAAAGATAAAATGACAACATTTGAAAGATATTTTATTGATGATAAAGAAACTCATGTTGAAAAGAAAAATCCTTATTTTAAGTTAGAAGACAGTGAAAAAATGTGTAAAATAATTTTTGAGGAATTTGGGTTAAATCCTGATACATCTCATATAATAAATGGTCATGTTCCTGTAAAAAGTAAAAAAGGAGAAAGTCCTATAAGAGCAAATGGCAAACTGATAGTTATTGATGGAGGATTTTCTAGGGCATATCAAAGTACTACAGGAATAGCTGGATACACACTTATATATAATTCCTATGGACTTTTGTTAGTATCTCATGACCCATTTGAATCTACTCAAGTTGCTATTGAAGAAGAAAAGGATATTCATTCCACTACAATGGTGTTAGAAAAAGAAGTAGAAAGAAAAAGAGTTCGTGATACAGATGATGGAGAAAAATTAATACATCAAATCAAAGATTTAGAAATGCTTTTGGATGCATATAGATCTGGTTTTATAAAAGAACAATAGTTCTATATGGATGGGATAACGTGTAGGGGACGCATTGCATGCGTCCCGCGGTATGCATAAAATGCATACCCTACAATTATAAATATACAATTAATGTAAAAATATAACTTAATTATTGAAATTTTTGTCAAATTACAATATAATATTATAGAGAGAATCGAATTAATAGTTTAAGTATTGAGGTACTACTATTCAGGCAAACGTATACTTGTAAGTGGGAAGGCTATAATATGAATGATAATTTTTACAAACATTTAATTGATAAATTGCCTATAGGATATGCATTTATTAAAGTTATTAATAATGATAGTGGTTGTCCATACGATTACGAATTTATAGAAGTCAATGAAATTTTTGAGGAAATTGCAAGAATGGAAAGTTCAAGGATTGTTGGCAAAAGAATTTCTAAATTATTTCCAAACTTAGAAATTAGTGTGTTCAATCAGATTTGCAATGATTTAAAAAATGAAAATATTGAAAAAAAACAATTTGAGCAATTTTTAAAGGAATTAAAGAAGTGGTATAAAATAATTGTATATTCTCCTAAAAAGGATTTTTTGATAATTCATCTAATAGATATAACCATGGAAAAAGACCAGCTTATTGAGTTGGAAAACAGTCGCAGGAGAATGGAAAACATTTTAGAAGGTACAAATGTAGGCACATGGGAACTAAACATGGATACAGGAGAAGTTAATCGTAATGAACGTTGGGCTGATATTTTAGGTTATACACTTGAAGAATTGTATCCGATAACTAGAGATACATGGAAAAACATGGTACATCCAGATGATTTAGTTGTAGAACTTGATAGAGATAATAAACTTTATAACAGAGAAATAGAGTATTATGATGATGAATATCGCATGAGACACAAAGATGGTAGTTGGGTTTGGATTCAGGATAGAGGCAAGGTTATTTCTTGGTCAGATGATGGTAAACCTCTTATAATAAGTGGAACACATACTGATATAACAGAAAGAAAAAAATTGGAAATTGAATTGGCAAATGAGAAAAACCTTTTAAAAACAACATTAATATCTGTAGGTGATGGTGTTATTTCAACTGATAATAAAGGTAAAATTGTTTTTATTAACAAAGTTGCAGAACTATTAACAGGTTGGACACAAGAGGAAGCAAAAAATAAACCTTTTAAGGAAGTATTTAATACTGTAAATGAATTAACTAGAGAAAAATGTGAGAATATAGTAAAAAAAGTATTGAAAAGAAAAAAGATACTTGAAATTGCAAATCATACTATTCTTATTTCAAAAAAAGGTATGGAAATATCTATTGAAGATAGAGCTGCTCCTATTGTTCAAGAGAATGGAGACATTGTTGGAGTAGTATTAGTATTTAGAGATTGTTCAGATAAAAAGAAAAAACAAGAGGAAATACTTTACTTAAGTTACTGTGACCAACTAACAGGACTTTATAATCGTAGATTTTTTGAAGAAGAAGTTAATAGACTTAATATTAAGGAAAATTTGCCAATTACTCTTATTATGGCTGATGTAAATGGTTTAAAACTTATTAATGATTCATTTGGACATACACTTGGTGATGAGTTGCTTAAAAGGGTAGCAGATATTTTAAAACAAGGATGTCGAAACTCTGATATTATTGCTAGGCTTGGCGGTGACGAGTTTGTAGTCATATTAACTAATACCGACTCTTATCAAGCAGAACAAATTATTAAACGTATTAATGCCCTTGCTTTTGAAGAAAAAATAGGAGCTGTCGACATTTCCATATCCTTAGGATATGAAACCAAATATAATGAAAATGATAATATGCTTGAAATATTCAAAAATGCTGAAGATAATATGTATAGAAACAAGCTTTATGAAAGTGCTAGTATTAGGAATAAAACAATAGATTTAATAATGAATACTTTATATGAAAAAAGTAATAGAGAGATGTTGCATTCAAAGCGAGTAAGTAAACTTAGTGAGGCAATTGCAATTAGTATGGGTTTAGATAGAGATAAATCAAACCAAATTAGAATAGCTGGACTCATGCATGATATAGGAAAAATTGGAGTTGATGAGAAAATACTTAATAAGTCTCAAATGTTAAATAGTGATGAATGGAAAGAAATGAGACGACATACTGAAATAGGATATAGAATACTTAGTTCATCAAATGATTTTTCAGAAATTGCAGAATATGTTCTTAAACATCATGAGCGGTGGGATGGAAAGGGATATCCAGGTGGTTTTAAGGGTGAAGAAATATCATTACAATCAAGAATCATAGCAATTGCAGATGCATTTGACGCAATGACAAGTGATAGACCTTATAGAAAAGGAATGAGTTTAAAAGAAGCAATTGCAGAATTATATAGATGCTCAGGGACTCAATTTGATTCTAATATAACTAATGTATTTATAAATAAGGTTTTACAAAAATAGTTAAAATTAATAGTATTTGATTCAAACTGTAGGGGGCGCATTGCAATGCGCCCCTACAGTTTGAATAATGAATATTAGTAAAATCTAACATATTGTGTTATAATAATAAAAATTTTATAACAATGAAAGGTATTAACTATATGAATTTCATAGAACTCGGAATTAGCGAAAGTATTATAAATGTATTAAAATATTCTGGAATTACTGATCCAACACCAATACAACAAAATAGCATAAGTGTTATTAAAGAAGGTAAAGATGTTATAGGGGAAGCACAAACAGGTACAGGAAAAACACTTGCTTTTCTTATACCAATTTTCGAGAAAATTTCTTTAAAAACTGACACGATTCAAACTTTGATAATAACACCAACGCGTGAATTAGCTATACAGATAACAAATGAAGCCCTGAAATTAAAAAAGGCTAAAGATATAAATATTCTGGCTGCTTATGGTGGGAAGGACATTGCAGGTCAGGTGAGAAAATTAAAGAAAAATATACATATGGTTATAGCAACACCTGGAAGGCTTTTAGATCATATTGAAAGAAAAACTGTCGATTTAAGTAACTTGAAAACAATTGTTATAGACGAGGCGGATCAAATGCTTTTAATGGGGTTTAAAAAAGAAGTGGAAGCCATAATAAAGGAAACAAATAAGGGACGACAAACTTTATGTTTTTCTGCTACATTAGATTCAGATGTTAAAAAATTGGCATATAAATATATGAATAACCCTGTTATAGTTACTGTACCTAAAGAAGGTATGACATTAAATAACATAAAACAGCAAGTTGTTGAGACAACAGATAGAAAAAAACAAGATGCTTTGTGTAAAGTTTTAGATGAAGATAGACCTTTTATGGGAATAATATTTTGCAGAACAAAGGTGAGAGTAGACAAATTAGATGAAGATTTATATATGAAAGGTTATAATTGTAAAAAATTACATAGTGATATACCTCAATCTAAACGAGAGAAAATAATGAAGTCTTTTAGAAAAGGGGATATTCAGTATTTAATAGCTACTGATGTAGCGGCTAGAGGTCTTGATATTGGAGGTGTAAGTCACATATACAACTATGACATACCTGAAAATGCTGAATCATATATACATAGAATTGGAAGGACTGGAAGGGCAGGAGAAGAAGGATATACATGTTTGTTTGTAGCACAGAAAGATATGAATATTCTATTAGATATAGAGAAAAAGATAGGCCTTAAAATTGACAGGAGGATTATTCATGAATAAATATTTATTAAAAAATGCAAAAATAATTGATGAAAATGGAGAATTAAAAGAAAATATTAATTTATATATAACTAATGGGAAAATCCAAAAGTTAGTGAACTATGAAAATAAAGAATGTATAAAAGAATATGAAGAAATTGATTGTACAGGTTTCTATATTACACCTAGTTTTGTAAATCTTCACACACATTCACCTATGAATATTATGAAAGGTATTGCTGAAGATATATCTATAGATAATTGGTTCAATGAAAAAGTTTTCCCCTATGAAAGTAAACTAGAAGCAGAGGATGTATATTGGGGAGGAGTTATTGCAGCTGTTGAAATGATTAACAATGGAGTTACTGCTTTTGCTGATCATTATTTTTATCAAGAATCAGTATACAAGGCAATAGAGGATACAGGTATAAGAGGAGATATAGCACCAACAATATTTGGTTTGGCGGATGATTATAAAAAACAATTAAAAGAATCTGTTAAATTTGTAGAAAAATATAATGGAAAGAATTCAAAAATTAGTGTTAGACTTGGACCTCATGCACCATATACGTGTCCAGGAGATATACTAAAAGAAATTATTGATTCAGCAAAAAAGCTTGATGTTGGTATACATTTACATGTATCAGAAACTAAAAATCAGGTAGAAGAAAGTATAAGACTTACTGGAAAAACTCCAATAGAAATTCTTTATGAAAGTGGAGGATTCGAGGTTGATGTTATAATAGCACATGGGCTTTGGACAACAAAAGAGGATTTAAAGTATATTAATAATAATGCAACATTTGCTTTTAGTCCAAAAACTTATATGAAGTTGAGTATGGGAGAAGGAAATATATATGACCTTAAAAATAAATTGAATTATTCCTTTGGTACTGATGGTGCAGCTAGTTCTAATACATTGAATCCTTTAGAACAAGCTAGATATTTTGCTTTAAATGGTAAACTTTTAAAGTGTAATGCTTCTGATTTTGATATATTAGAAATTTGGAAGAGTCTTATGAATGGTCATAATGCTTTTAAATTTAATACTGGAAAGATTAAGGAAGGTTATGATGCTGATTTGCTCATTTGGGATTTAAACAGTGTTAACACCTCTCCTATTTACAATCCGCTTACATCAATAATTTATAGTTCTGATTCTAATAATATTAAATACACGATGGTACAGGGTGAATTTTTAAAATATGATGGAAAATTAAAGGCAGATGTTCCTAATATAATAGAGAAGGTTCAGCATATTCAAGAAAAAATATTGTTAAGAGGAAAAGGAAAGAGTAAAGTTAGTTATAATTAATTTTACGATTTTGTTGTATGGTTGTAGGGTATGGCATTGCATGCATACCACGGGACGCATAAAATGCGTCCCCTACATGGTACGTATATAATGTCGTGTCCACCAAATGGTCACATGATGGTGCCGCGGTACGCATAAAATGCGTACCCTACGTTATAGAACAGCTAAATCTTCATCAACGGGATCACATATAAACATATGTCCTGGTGAATGTGTTATCATTAATTCAGGTTTACTAGTCATAGCTATAGATTGAGGGGTAACACCACAAGCCCAAAATACAGGTACTTCACCTTCTTTGATTAATGAAGGATCGCCGAAATCTGGTTTGTTAATATCTTTTATACCTATAAAATTTGGGTCTCCTATATGAACAGGGGCACCATGCACCTGTGGAAATCTTGATGTAGCTTGAACGGCTCTTGTTATTAACTTATAAGGTATAGGTCTCATACTTACAACCATATTTCCATGAAATTTACCTGCTGGTTCACACTCTATATTAGTAATATACATAGGTACATTATGATTGTCTTCAATATGTCTTATAGGAATAGATGCATTTAACATGGCGGATTCAAAGGAAAAACTGCAACCTATTAAAAATCCAACTAAATCGTCTCTCCAGTAGTTTTTTAAATTATCAACTTCTTCTGTTAAAACACCGTTTTTATAAATACGATACTTTGGAATATCGTATCTTAAATCGCCGCCTTTTGCCATTAATTTTGGTTCTGGATCACCTATATCTGTAACATCAAGAATGGGGCATGGTTTTGGATTTCTTTGTGCAAATAAAAGAAAATCAAAAGCCAAATCTTTTGGTACAATAGCTAAATTCGCTTGTATATGACCTCTGCACATACCAGATGTAGGTTGTACTAATTCACCTTTTCTAATTAATGTTCTCACTTCTTTTGGACTCATGTTTGCTAATTCTAACATCTTTTACCTCCTATTTAGTTTACTTAATTTCATCTACTTTCACATCATATATATTACCATTAACTCGTACATTGAATTTTTTTGTTCTTAAAACTTCTATTTTAACTTGTTTGCTTAATTCAAACTTTATTTGTTCAAATTTATTTTCTATTTCTTTAATTAAAGCATGTGCTTCCTGAAGAGAAGATTTTTTAAAAATAATTTTATCTCCAGGTTTAGCTTGGGCTACTTTTGACAAATCTGAGGTTATTACATTTCCAATTTTAGTATAACCACCAGTAGTTTGTCTGTCTGCCATCATAATTATTGGATTACCTTTACTTGGAACTTGTATAGCTCCCATTGATATACCATCTGAGATTATATCTGCTTTATCTTTATGCTCTATTTTCTCACCATCTAAAGTATATCCCATTCTATCGCAATTTGGTGTTACATGATATTCATTAGAAAGAAATGTTTCTAATCCCTTTTGAGTGAAAGCATCATCTTGAGGACCTAAAACAACTCTTAATTCAACTGTTTTATTATTCATATCATAAAAATTTTCATTTGTTTCTTTTCCTTCAAGTAAATATAATGAAGTAGAGGGTTGGCCTATATTTAAAGTATCTCCAGCTTTTAAAGCTCTTCCTTCAAATCCACCTAACTTCCCCCTAAGGAAAGTGGATTTACTTCCCATAACTATAGGAACATCAATTCCTCCGGCAAATGCAATATAACTTCTGCATCCGTTTTTCAATCCCTTAAATGATAATTTGTCACCAGGATTAACTATGATAGACTTATTCATGTTTATAGTGTTTCCATTAATCACAGGTTGCATGTTAGCTCCAGTTATAGCAATTAGAATAGAAGATTTAAATTCAATTTGAGGACCCATCATTGTTACTTCTAACAATCCTTCACCTTCATTATTTCCTACTAATATATTGGCCAATTTAGCTGACAACTGGTCCATAACACCTGATACAGATACGCCATATTGTTGATAGCCATATCTACCTAAATCTTGTACTGTAGTTAAAAATCCAGGATTTATTATTTTAATTTGTCCCATTATCATCACCCCAATTCTTTCTAGGATATTTTTTGTATTCGTAAGTTCCATTATTCATTGCATTTTTAATTTCTATATATTCTGTTTCATTTATACTTTTAAATGCTATATAGTTTCCAGCTTTTAGCAAAATGGGAATCTCACGTTTGGGGTCAAATAAATCAAGTGGAGTACGTCCAATTAACTGCCATCCACCCGGACTATCTATTGGATAAATTCCTGTTTGTTCACCTGCAATTCCAACAGAACCACCAGGTATTTTTGTTCTTGGTGATTGAAGCCTAGGTGTAGCAATTTTAGTATCCATACCACCTAAATATGGGAAACCTGGTGTAAATCCTAGCATATATATTAAATACTCTTCTGAAGTGTGAATTTTTATTACTTCATCAACGGACATATTATTATGTTTTGCTACATTTTCTATGTCAGGTCCGTAGTCACCACCGTATAAAGTTGGTATTTCAATAACTTCTGGTTCAGGTAAGTCTATGTTATCTAAGTTTTCTTCTAATGTTTTTAAAGTATCTTTAAGTTTGTTAAAGTCTGTTTTTAAAGGATCATAATGTATCATTAAGGAACGATAGGTAGGTACTGCCTCTATCACACCTAATACATTTTGAGTTTCAATAGCCACTGTCATGGATCTTATTTTGCTGTTAATTTCTTCTGAGATGCTATTTCCAAACTCAATATCTAGTGCTTTGTCTCCTGCTAAAAGATACTTAGTTTTTTCATACATATTTATTCCTCCATTTGTTCTTACCTATACTTCGATATTGTAGGGGACGCATTGTATGCGTCCCACATCATCATGTATCAATTACATAAATAATTTTGTAATGTTAGTAAGTGAATTAAATCCTGCATATGCAGTAACTATAACGATAATTATTCCAAAAATAATTAACCATGTAGGATGTTTGTAACTTTCACCAACAACTTCTTTTTTACGTGATGCTAAAAGTACTGTAGCTAAAGTTATAGGTAATATAAGTCCATTTACAGAGCCGGCTAATATTAATAGTTTAGCTGGTTGACCTAAAAATGCCATAATGAAACTTGATATAGCGATAAAACCAATTATAAAATAATTTTCATATTTTTCAATCGTTTTATTTAATGTCTTTAAAAATGATACTGAAGTATATGCAGCACCAATAACAGAACTAATTGCAGCTGAAAATAAAACTATACCAAAGAATTTATATCCAATTGGACCAGCTGCTTGTAAAAAGGCATCTGCTGCAGGATTTCCAGGATCTAAAGCATTACCCTTTGAAACTACACCTAATATTGCTAGGAAAAATAAAACCCTCATTATAGAAGCAACACCTATACCCATACCAGCACTTTTGTTAACTTCACTTAAATTCTCTTCTCCAGTTATACCAGCATCAATTAAACGGTGACCACCAGAAAAAGTGATATATCCTCCAACAGTACCACCTAATAATGTTATTATTGGGAAAATTAAGTCTTTTAAATTTACAGGATTAAAAGTTCTAACAACTGCTTCTGTAACAGGTGGTTTACTAACAATAGCAACGTATCCTGCTAGCAAAATCATTATGATTCCTAATACATTAGTTAGTTTATCTACGATAGATTTCGCATTTTTAGATAAGAATATGCATATTCCTATAACTCCACCTATTATTGCACCATAACTTATATCTATACCAAATAAAACATTTAAGCCTAATGCTGCACCACCAACATTACCCATATTAAATACAAGTCCACCTAATGCAACTAAAAATGCTATAAAGTACCCTAGTCCAGGTAAAACTTTATTAGCAATATCTTGGCCTCTCATACCAGATACACCAATAATTCTCCATATATTTAATTGAACACCAATTGTTAAAATAATTGAAATTAAAATTGCAAATCCAAAACTTGCTTGATATTGTTCAGTAAATGCCGCTGTTTGTGTTAAAAAACCAGGTCCAATTGCAGAAGTAGCCATTAAAAAGGCTGCCCCTAAAAGAACACCTATATTTGATTTCTTTCCTATATTATTCATATTGTCTCCTTTAGATTTTTATTTTATAATGAAGTTCCCTTATTTCATTATTAATTTAAATTGTTTGAAGTAATTGTTTGCGTTTTACGATAAAATAAAGTTTTTCATAGATACTATTTGAATACCTTCATTTTCTAAAGTCTTTTTAATATTATTGACAAAATCTACTGCTTGAGGATTATCTCCGTGCACGCATATTGTGTCAGCTTTAATATTGATTTCTTCACCTGAAATAGTTTTAACTTTTTCTTCTTTGACCATTTTAATTACTCTATTAATTGCTATATCTGTATCATGAATTACAGCACCTTCTTTACCTCTAGGTACTAAAGTACCATCTGTGTTGTATGCTCTGTCAGCAAATACTTCATTAGCTACTTTAAGATTAACTTCCAATCCTGCTCTAATTAATTCACTATTGGCAAGTCCAACTAAAATTAAATCACTATCCACTTCATAAATGCCTTCAGCTATAGCTTTAGCTAATTCTTTATTTTTAGCAGCCATATTATACATAGCACCATGTGGTTTTACATGTTGGAGCTTTATCCCAGAACTTTGAGCAAAAGCCCATAATGCTCCTATTTGATATTTTATATAATTTTTTATTTCATTAGCCGAAACATTTATATTTCTTCTTCCAAATCCCATCAAGTCAGGGTATCCAGGATGGGCACCGATGGAAACATTTTCCCTTATGGCGGTTTTAACTGTTTTTTCCATTACATTAGGATCACCTGCATGAAATCCACATGCAATATTAGCAGAAGAAATATATTTTGCAACTTCTTCATCTAGACCAAGATTGTAGTTTCCAAAACTCTCTCCTATATCACTGTTTAAATCTACTTGATACATTTTCATACCTCCATTTTATTTTTATTATAATATATGCAATTTTAATGCCATAAAATTAGAGCTTATATTTCTTAATATTTCCTTAAAATAAATATTAATTCTTATATAATTGAGCAATAATGCACATAAAAAATGAGCGATTTAGCACTTTTTTATAAATCGCTCATATCATGTTCAAAATATTTCTCTAACCGTCTTTTGAAAGCAAACCTGCTCATACCTAACATTTTTGAAGCTTTAGAATAGTTATTGTTGCAATAATCTAAGGCTAGTTTTATATAATATATTTCTATTTTTTCTATTTTTTTTTCCAGAGAAAAATTTTTATTTATAAATTTGTTTTCAATTTCTTCGGTATCAAAAAGATTATTAGAAAAATCATTGATATTAGTTTTGCCTTTATATATTTCATAGGGTAAATTTTTTATATCAATATATTCTGTTTCTGCTAATAAAACAATTCTTTCCATAATATTTCTAAGTTCTCTTACATTACCTTTCCAGGGGTAAGACATAAGAGCTTTTTCTGCTTCTTTTGAAAATCCTTTAATCTTTTTATTAAATTTTCTATTAAAATCATTAAGAAAGTTGTTAGATAATATTAGTATATCCGTTCCTCTTTCTTTAAGAGGGGGAAGATGTATAGGAACAACATTCAATCTATAGTATAAATCTTCTCTAAATTCCTTGTTTTTTATCGCTTCTTCTAAATTTTTATTTGTTGCAGCTATAATTCTAATATCTATTTCAATATCTTTTAAACCGCCAATTCTTTTAAACTTTCGTTCTTCTAAAACTCTTAATAGTTTAGGTTGTACTTCTAAAGGTAGTTCACCAATTTCATCTAAAAATAATGTACCACCATCAGCAATTTCCATTAATCCCTTTTTACTATTATTTGCTCCAGTGAAAGAGTTTTTTTCAAATCCAAAAAGTTCACTTTCAATAAGATTTTGAGGGATAGCTCCACAATTAATTTTCAACATATTTGATGATTTTCTATTGCTATTCATGTGAATTGCATTTGCTACAAGCTCTTTTCCAGTGCCAGAATCACCTCTAATTAAAACAGTTACATTATCATTCTTTGAGAGTATTTTAATTTTATTAAAAACATCTTTCATTTTATCATTTTCGCCAATAATGCTTTCTATTTCAGATTGATTTTCTAATATATAAACTTTTTTCTTTAATTTTAAATTCTGTATAACTCGTTTTATAATAATATCTATTTCTTGTAAATCAAAAGGTTTATTTATATAATCGTAAGCTCCCAGTTTAATAGCTTCTACAGCACTTTCTATATCACCATATGCTGTCATTATTACAACTTCTACTTCGCTGTCGAATTTTTTTATATTTTTTAGTACTTCTAAACCGTTTTCTGCAGTAAGTCTTAAATCTAAAAATATAACATGAGGTCTAAAATCTTTTAATTTTTCTATGGCTTCTGTACCATCTTTTGAAGTGCATACATTGTATCCTAAATCTTTAAGACCTTCATTCATCGACAATCTTATTATTTCTTCATCATCAACAATTAAAACTCTAAACTTCATCATTAATACCTCCAATTGTAGGAAACTTTATCTCTATTTTTGTACCTTCATTAATAATACTTTTTATTTTTATTTCCCCGTCATTACTTTTAATTAATTCATGTACAACTGACAATCCTAATCCTGTTCCTTTTGGATTAGTTGTAAAAAAGGGATTGAATATTTTCTCAATGTTTTCTGGATGTATACCACATCCATTATCTATAAAATCTATTTGTATAAAACATATATTTTCTTCGATATAATTTTTAAAAATTATATTTAAATTTCCGTTCTTATCTATTGCAGAAAGTGCATTTTTAATAATATTTAAAAAAATTTGTTCTACTTGTGCTTTATCCACAAAAACTGTAGAATTAGTTGAATTATTAATTATTTTTATATCAATATTACTTTCACTTGCTATTTTTTTAATCAATTCCAGAGAGTTATCTAAAATTTCCACTAAATTTGTTTTTTCCTTATTAGCAATTCTTGGTTTAGCAAAATCCAACAAACTAGATATTAACTTGTTTATTCTATCTATTTCATATAATACTCCATTAAAAAGTTTTTTATTAGCTATATCATTTTTACATAACCGGTTTTTTAATACTTGAATACTTGTTTTCATACCAGCTAGTGGATTCCTCACTTCATGGGCTATGCCAGCTGCAAATTGACCAATTGAGGTTAGTCTATCTAAAGAATCCATTTTATTTTCAATTTTTTTTCTTTCACTAATATCATAGAAATTACAAATTGCGCCACTTATAGTTTTTTCATCTCTTTTTAATAATGAAGTTGTCACATCTAAATACACTTCATTAGATTTTTCAATATTATTAAATTTAATAACTCGATTTATTTTTTTGTTGCTATCTAATGTTTCATTTATCTGGCTAGACAAGCTTTCCTTTATTTCTTTTTTAATATTTTTATCTATATTATGAGAAAAAAAATCTTCAGCAGCTTGATTTATTGAAAGTATTTGTCCATTATAATTAGTCGTAATTATACCTGCAGAGATATTTTTTAATATGTCTTCATTAAATTTAGTTACTTCAATCAATTTTTTAGTGTTGTTTTGAAGTCTAAAAAGCATATTGTTAAAAGCTTTAGAAAGTGTACCTATTTCATCCTTTCTGTTTATTTTAATTTTTTCATTAAAACTTCCTTGGTCTACTATTTTATCACAAGCATCTGCTAATATTTTTATTGGTTTAGATATGTTATAAGAAATAAATATGGCTGCTTGCATAGAAAGTACTAAAGAAACAATTGCAATTAAAATCATATATTTTTGGCTTTCCAAAACTTCATTAGAAAAAATACCCTTATTTAGACGATATCCTATAGTCCAATTCCAATATTCATAATCTTCATAAGTAAAAATATAATCTTCCATATATATTGATTGTTTATTAGAATTTAAAATTTCATTTTCTATATTTAAAATCCAATCATTATCATTATTATAATTATTTATCAGAACATCCTCATTATTAAATATTACTAAATTATCTTTTTCTAATTGATTATAATAATCTATAACATAAGATTTAGCTTCATCTTCATCAATAAAATTATTATTAGATTCTTCAATAAATAAAATTATTTCTTCTAAATTTTGTAATGAATGTTTTATTTCGTTTTCTAACAGTAAACGATATCCATTCCAATAGGATACTATTCCTATAATAATAATTGATAATATCAATAAAATCATATATGGAATTAGTATTTTATTTTCTATGTCGATTCGCACAATTTTCTCCTCGTTTATAATATTATTAGCAGTACAGACTTATAGTGTTATGTTATTTATTTACCTTATTATAATAATATTTACTTACTATATAAAAAGTTAATGCAGATGCAAAAACACTTGGCATTGCTGGATGAATCATAGTATTAAAGTCTTTAATAATAAAAATAATAATGGAAATAAGTCCAACAGAAAAAGCTGCAATTGCGCCTTCTTTTGTCGATTTTTTCCAGAATATTCCTCCGTATAATGGGATAAGAAAAGAAGCTGAGTAAAAACCCCAAATATAACCACCATAAACTAACAAACTTTCTGGTGGCTTTATAGCCATAATCAATGATACAGTTCCAATTAAGAAAATAAACACTCGATTTAAATTTAAAAATTTTTCTTCTTTTATACTTGGATTTATTATATTCTTGTAAAAGTCATATGTAAATCCGCTAGCTGCAATTAATAGCTGAGAGTTTGCAGTAGAAATTGCTGCTGCTGTTATACTTATGAGTATTAAAGCACTTAATGGAGAATAAATTACATTATTTATTAAATATGGAAAAACTTCATCAACAGTCGTAATAGCTTCAATAGTAGGTTCTAAAACTCTTCCTCCTATTCCAATAATAATTAGTCCCATATATAAAAATGCTAACAAAACGACAGAGTAGCATATCATTTTAATAGCTACTTTGTTGCTCTTTGCAGATATAATACGTGTTGCATATTGAGGATTTGATGCTAAACCTAAACCCCATCCAAATAGAGAGGTAAAAGTAACAATTGGGGGCATTTGTCCATTAGCAAAAGGATCTAAGAGTCCACCTTTTTCAGTAACATGTGGGAAATTAGGAAATGGCCTTGTATTTATTGAAGCTGCTCTTTCGTGCATGATACTAATACCATTAACTTCATTTAATATTAATATTGCTGCAAGAAAAATTCCTATAACAATTAATATAATATTTAATCCATCCGTTTTTGCAACGGAAAATAAACCTCCAAAGGTAGTATATATAACAAAAATATACACTAAAATAATTGCAAACATATAATTAATATTTAATAATTCTGATATAACAATTCCAAAACCTCTAACTTGAATAATTATATAGAGGGTGAAAGTTATTACTATCATTATTCCACCCATTGCTTGCAACCACTTGCTTTTATATTTTAAATAGAAAAACTCAGGTAAGGTTAAAATATCATATGACCTTAATTTTGGAGCAAGTATAATAAGTAGTATTGCACCTAAAAACCAAGGTAAAATTGAATATAATACTGTATTATAACCGTAGCTAAATACAGAACCAGTTACTCCTTGCATCGATGCTGCGCTAAACCATGTAGCACTAAAAGTAAATACACTTATAGCTAATCCTAATGAATTACCTGCTACAAAAAAATCTCTTGTGTTATTTGTTTTTTTAAAACCGCCCTTGCCAAAAAATAATAATATTATTGTATAAACAGTAAAATAAAGTAAATATAATATATTCTTATTCACGGTTTTCTCCTTTTACATGTTAATTTTTATCAAGTTATTAGATATCCACTTCTATAAGTGATGGTTCCTTTTTAACTTAAGGTGGGGTAGAATTTTTATTTATCTGAAACATAATTATATAATAATATTTTAAAATAGGCAAACGCAAAACATACTGTATGAAGAAATATATATTTGAATAAGTTATAAAAGTTAAAAGTAGGAAGAAATAATCATTCCTACTTTTAATGCTATATAGAATTTCTAATGTTACCAAATCTTAATCCCCTATATATAGTAACAATTCTGTTCCAAGTATATTCATCAACAACACCAGTAACATCAATTCCAAAGTATTCTTGAAATTGCCTTACTGCATTTTCTGTTACAGGACCATAAATTCCATCTGGGTCAGCTGGAGGAAGACCTTCTAAAACAGAAGATATATATGATAAATATTGTTGGATAATATAAACTCCAGGTCCCTCAGAACCAACTTCATATACAATACCTGGATATATTAAGTTTGGTAATGCAATTGCAGAAGGAGGCAATGTGTCTAAAATTCCTGATACACTATTATACATTGCATTCCATGTTTGTTCATCTATGTTACCGTTAACAGGTAAACCAATTGTTTTTTGAAATTCCATTATTGCTGTTCTTGTTGTAGCATCAAGTATTCCATTAATATCTACAGCAGGAATTGTGTCGTAATAAGCGGATAAAACATTAATAAAGTATTGAACTAATTGAACTCGAGGAACTACTTCTCCTGGCTCAGGTACTGGTGTATATTCTGGTATTTCACTTATCGGTATTCCTCTTGACGTTAATTCTGCCAGGTTAGTAACAGCTGTATAAATATTTCTAATACTATACCATGTTCCTTTATCTACTATACCAGTAACGGGTAAATTGAAAATACTTTGAAATTCTTCTACAGACTGTTGTGTAGCTGAATTAAAGTTTCCATCTGGTTGTTGAATTCTTGGAATAGCTGGATAGTTTGTTGATATTGTATTTAAACCAAGCTGAATAAGTAACACGTATTCATTGCTATCACCTAACTGAAGCGGCGTACCTGGAAATGTTTCATAAGCTTCTCCTATGGGAGCATCTGTTACTAGTGATATATTATCTCCATAGTAATATTGGAGTATTTCATAAGGAATATAACCTTGATTTGCTAAATCTACTGTTCCCCACTGATACATACCATCGCATTGTGAAATACGTCCGTCACAGAATTGTGCATACAAAGGTTCTAATTGACCTTCCCTTGTAATGTAACTGTTAAAAATATCGTCTACAATAGCTGAAATAGAATCGAAAAATCCTCTATTACGTACAAAAGCCTGATCGTATTGAGTTGTGTTTGTTATATCAAAATTATATCCACGAGATCTATACCATTCAGTGAATACTCTATTCAATGCAATGGAAATAATAGCATATATGTTTGCTCTAAGTGCACTTTCTGGCCAAGTAGGATATAATTCGCTTGATGCTACATTTTTTATATAATCTAAAAAAGATACTGTAACATTTTCTGCAGGTTCTTGAGGAGCACCTAAATGAACAGTAATTGCATTAGGTATTATAACTGATGTTAATCCTGGAATCGAAACACTCATATCATCACCGCCTAATCATTTGATATATCTATTGGGCTAGGAGGTATGAAAAATGTTTGCGATGGTCTTGCTTCACTAGTATCTCCTGCAGCAACTGGAACTAAATCTACCTTATAACTAGTTGTTATATCAGGGAAAATGCGGATACCTAAAACGTTAAAATCATAGTAGTTTGTCGCTTGTACTCTTAGATTATAAGTGCTAAAGTAATATTCACTACTTACTAATGGGTCTGAAGGATTGTAAACTACCGGTAATTCCATAGTAGGCACTTTACCATTAGCATTTGTTATTAGGTTGTATAAAACAACTTCTTCATTATCATCATTAAGGGTATAAATAATAACTACGGCATTAGATACAGGTAATGCTCCTAATGCTGTAAATACACTAACTGATACATATCCAGTTTCTACTGGAAAAGTTTCCAAGTATTCTTCAATGGGAATATCTTCCGTAGGTATTTCATCTAATGGAGCTTCTTCTATAGGAGTTTCTTCAGCAGGTATTTCTTCTGATGGAAGTTGTTGAAACAGTACTGAACTTTTTTTATTTTCTTTAGAGCTTGAAGTTTTTAATATTTTGTTATTTACGCGATAAGGTTTGTGGCCATTTGATAAATTAGAATTATCTAAATATTGGCGCTTTTTTTTATCCATTATAATTTGTCACACCTTTCCTTAAAATTTGGTGTATATAATATTCAATATATGCAAAATGAATTTGTATTGACAATATAATTCGATAAAATGTATTACTTATTAAAAAGAAGTATTATATATATATTTAAAAAAAGAAATATGATTTGTGATTAGATGGTAATACTAATATAATAACAAAATGAAAGGAATTTAATTATGAGTGAGTTATTTTTAAAAACAGAAAATGGATTAATTCCAATTTCAAAAGAAAAAGTTGAAAAGTATAATTTGAAATTAGGTACTTTTGCACCATTTAGCAGATTTCCCGTCGTTGATAAAGATGGTAACTTTAGCGCAAATTATTTAAATAAAGAAACTTCGAGTCCTAGTGCTGATGAAATACCTGCAGGTGAAGGGCTAGAAGATGATGAGATTGTAGAATTTTCAGAAACAGGCGAAATTTTATCTCAATCTGAAATTATTGATTTTTCACAAGGAACAGATTCATCAAATTATTAGTTTATTAATCAGTAACTACTGATTAATTGAGGAATACACTATTTATAAATACTTTTATGGAGGTTTATAAATGAGTGTTAATGAACCTAATGGCACACAAAGATATATTAACCCTTTAGATATTCTTATTGTACCAGGGTATACAATAGAAGCAATTGTTGCAGGTTTGAATGCTCCGATTAGTATGGTTTTTGATGAAAATGGGAATATACTTATAGGAGAATCAGGAGAACTAAATGGAAATCCAAGGGTTATGCGTCTGAGAGATAATCAATATGAATTAGTAGCTGAAGGATTTAACTCTCCACTAACTGGAATAAATGTTTTAAATGGAGACATATATGTTTCTCTAAAAGGAGCAATAATTGTTATTAAAGAAGATGGAAGTATGCAAGATATAATTACTGGTCTTCCTGGTTATGGAGATTATAGTAATTATAGAGTTGAATTTGGGCCAGATGGAAAAATATATTTTGGACAGGGATCAGCTACTAATTCTGGAGTTGTAGGATTAGATAATTTGTGGGTTAGTAATCATCCATATTTTCATGACTTTCCAAATGAGGATATTAGATTAGTTGGTCAAAATTTTGTTACCTTTAACTTTTTATCGTATGCAATTGAAGATTTTGCATTTACTGGAGCATTTAGGCCATTTGGATTTACTAATAGGCGAAATGCTTTGATAAGTGGAGGACCAAGACCAACAAGTTGTATATATAGAGCTGATTTAGATGGTTCGAATTTAGAAGCGTACGCTTGGGGTATAAGGGCACCAGTTAGCATAAAATTTGACCGATTTAATAGATTGTATGCTGTGAATCGTGGATTTGATGAAAGAGGCAGTAGACCAATTAACAACAGCCCAGATGAATTTTTAGAGATAAATCATGGATATTGGTATGGATTTCCTGATTATTCGGGAGGATTTCCTATAACAGATCCTATTTTTGCTCCGAATATTGGTGAACAGCCTGAATTTCTATTGGAAAGTCACCCTATGATTCCATCTAGACCTACAGTTATTATACCACCACATAGTAATGCTTCTGGATTTGATTTTAATTACAATTCAAATTTTGGGCCTTACGGTGATGTATATATGGCTGAGACAGGGAGTTTTTATCCGACTGAGACAGGAGGGTATCCTTATGTAGGAGTCGGCCGTAGAATTGCAAGAATTAATATAAATAATGGAAGTTTAAGCACCTTTGCTATTAATAGAAGCGGTATTAGTGCAATTCGTACTAATGAAGGTGGCTTTGAAAGACCTGTTGACGTTGAATTTGGTCCTGATGGTGCTATGTATATTTTAGATTATGGTATTGCAGGTACTTTATCAGAGAGTGAACTTAATATACCTAACACTGGAGTTATATGGCGAATATCTAGAACATAATGAATATGATTTTATTAAAAGGGCAATGTATTAATACATTGCCTTTTTAATAGTTGTTTGATTTTTATATAGGTTTTTTATGAAAGCAATAAAATTGTTAAGCTAGCATTGACACTATAGAAGATTTTGGTCTAGCTCCTACCATTGTTTTTACTATTTTTCCATTTTTCATTACAGCTAATGTTGGAATACTCATTATACCAAAGGCAGATGCAAGTTCAGGCTGTTCATCAATATTAACCTTACCTACCTTTGTATTAGTTGTTTCTTTTGCTATTTCATCTACTATTGGTGAAACCATTTTACAAGGTGTACACCATTCTGCCCAAAAGTCTAATAATACTGGTTTATTAGATTTTATAACTTCTTCATCAAAATTTTCTTTTGTAATTTTTATTGTACTCATATATCATATCTCCTTTTAATTTCTTATTATGTATGTATTATAACACATTTGATATTTACATCAGTGATTAAGTCACGTAATATAAAATATGAATAAATAAAGTAAGGTGGTATTAAATATTGAAAATTACCAAATAATAATATATAATTTTAATTATAATTGTTGAAATATGCAAAAATTTAATTTAAGTATATAAATTTAATAAGAGGTGATATATTGAAAAAAATTCTTAGAGTGAATATGAGAACAAAAGATGTTGTATTTGATGATATTCCAGAAAATTATTTGAAAACTGGTGGAAGAGGTCTAATAGCAAAAATTATGTTACAGGAAGTTAAACCTACATGTGAACCATTAGGAAGAAATAATAAATTGATTTTTGCAAATGGATTTTTAGCAGGTACTAATGTTTCGAGTGCAAGTAGAATTAGTATTGGAGCTAAAAGTCCATTAACAGGTGGTATTAAGGAAAGCAATGGTGGCGGCATAATTGCTATGTGGCTTGCTAGGTTAGGGTTAAAAGCAGTTATTATTGAAGATATACCAAATGATAATAATTGGTATTATTTAAGGATAGATAAAAGTGGAGGCAGTTTAGAGTCAGCAAATGAATATATTGGTATGGGCACATTTGAATTTTGTGAAAAAATGCT
This sequence comes from Sedimentibacter sp. MB31-C6, assembly GCF_035934735.1. Taxonomy (NCBI): domain Bacteria; kingdom Bacillati; phylum Bacillota; class Tissierellia; genus Sedimentibacter; species Sedimentibacter sp. MB31-C6. Next base: position 573,717 of record NZ_CP142396.1, on the reverse strand, counting down.
TGAAAAATATCCGAACTGTGGTGTTAGTTGTATTGGACCTGCTGGCGAAAGATTGTATAATGCTGCTGGTATTGCGACAATGGATAAAGAAAAAAAACCAAATAGATATAGTGGTAGAGGTGGCTTAGGGGCAGTAATGGGATCTAAAAAGATTAAAGGTATTGTCGTGACTGATAAAGAATCTTTACATATTGAAAATAAAGGTGATTTTACAAAGTCATTAAAGGAATATACTAAAATTTTATCTGAGGCACCTAGTACGCAAAATTATAAAACCCTTGGTACAGCTTCTACGGTAAGGGTAACCCATGAATTAACAGGATTGCCAGTGAGAAATTTTAGTGGAGAGCAATTAGAAAATGTTGATAATATTTATGGTGAAACACTGTATGAACTTATAAAACTAAGAGGTGGAGAAGGGAAGACAGCTCACGCCTGTATGCCTGGATGTATTATTCAATGTTCTAACGTTGTACCAAATGAAGAAGGAAATACTATAGTATCTCCTTTAGAATATGAAACGATAGGATTGTTAGGCTCGAATTTAGGTATTAGCGACTTAGATGTTATTGCGAGAATGAATGCTATTTGTAATGATATAGGAATTGATACAATAGAAATAGGTGGTGCCATCGGTGTAGCAATGGAATCAGGATTAGCTAAATTTGGAGATACTGATTCTGCCTTTGAATTATTGAGAGAAGTTAAAGAAGGAACTGTCTTAGGGAAGGTTCTTGGAAACGGTACAACGATAACAGGTAAAGTTCTTGGAATTACTAATATACCTGCTGTCAATGGTCAGTCAATGCCAGCTTATGATCCTAGGACAATAAAAGGAATGGGAGTAACTTATGCTACATCTCCAATGGGGTCTGATCATACTTATGGACCTCTAATTAAATCAGATAAAGATTGGACAGAAGCTTCTAATGAAGCGCAGATACTTATGGCTACTCTTGACAGTTTAGGTTTATGTATGTTTACAAGAAATGCCATTGCTTCAAATCAACAAATCTTAGTAGATCTTGTAAATGCCAGATTTGGATGGAACCTAAATATGGAATGGTTGAAGAAAATGTCTAAGGATACTATAAAAGATGAATATACTTTTAATAAATTAGCTGGGTTTTCCAAGGAAAATTATAGATTGCCAGAATCCTTTACAGAAAGAACTGTACCTAAGTTAAATGCTGTATTCGATATTGAAAAGGAAAGTTTAGATTCAATGGAGATGATGAAATCATGGTGACAATAAAGATAGCTGTTGACGATAATGAAGTTAAAACGTATGATATGGACTTTAGGGATGTTACATTGGGGGAAATTATTTCTGAATTAAATATAGATAAAAGTCAGGTTGGTGCTGTGTTAGTAGATGGTGTACCAAAAAAACTCTCTGAAAAGAATAAAGATAATTCTCTAATTTACATTTTGCCAATACTTGGTGGAGGGTGATATTATTGGAACTGTGGGATAACTTCCTACAGTTTTTTTTGCTTTAATTAATTATAAATTTTAAATTGGTTATAATAAATAACGAGTTTTAACATTCAAAAATGATTGGAGGTAAAAAATGAAAAAATTATCATTATTATTATGCATATTATTGTGCATTAGTATGGTTGCATGTGCCGAGGATGATAATGCTGGTGATGTTGGTGATGTTGGAGATAATGGTGGTGATATTGTTGACGAAGCAGGTGACGATATTGAAGATGTAGGTGATGATATAGAAGAAAATTTGGATGATGACATCATAGATGATGGTACTGACAATGAAGACTCTGAAACATTGACTGGCTCTGCACAAGGTTATGGCGGTGAAGTGACTGTTACAGTAGTAGTAAATGGAGAAGACATAGTTTCAGTGGATGCAGTTGGTGAAGATGAAACTGAAGGTGTTGGTACATTAGCATTAGAAGAATTACCCGATAAAATTGTTGAAGCAGATTCTACTGATGTAGATAGCGTTTCTGGTGCAACTATGACAAGTAATGCTATAAAAGAAGCTGTAAATAAAGCATTAGATCAAAGATAAAGTAAAAAATTAAAAACCAACAATTGCAGAATTGTTGGTTTTCATATTTTACTCATAAATTGAAGATAAAATTAACGAAGTTGAAGATTCCTTTATACAATCTATTTTATATAATTCGTCTTGGAGTGCTTTTAATTCAAGAGGACTAGTACATCGGACTTTCATCATTATACACCATGTTCCAGTTACGATGTGGCACTCTTCTATTACTAAATTTGGAATTATAAGATTTTTTAATTCCTTTAATAATTTATCATAATTCGTAGTTCTGACTCTAAGTGATATCAATGCGTTTGTTGTATAACCGAGTTTTACCCAATTAATATTTGCTCTATAACCAGATATTATTCCTTGTTCTTCTAACTTGTTAACTCTATTATGTATAGCGGGTCTAGACAAATTTAATCTTTTGGATAATTCTTCATGAGAAATTCTACCTTCTCTTTCTATATTGTAAATAATTTTAATATCTATTGAATCCATAATATACATCCTTTATCTTCATATCGTAATTATTTTTATTATATTTTTTACATTCAGTATTAATATACCATAATAATATATTAATTGTAAACAACTTTTGTAAAAAATACAATATAAATTTAGGGTGTTTGCAGTTGGTGGAATAATTAAAATATTATGGGAAAAAATACATAAAAATTGACAATAATTATTGGAGGTCTTTATGAGTTTAAAAAAGAGGTTATTATTAATATTATATTTTACATTACTATTAAATATAATAGGATGCGCCAACGAAAATGGAGATAATAATGTAAATGATGGAAACACAAATAATCAAAGTATTAATGAAACACCTGGAAGGTACAGTGCGCAAGGAAGAATTGTCAAAATTGACAAAGATGGTTTGCATGTAGAAAATAATGATAAGGTTGATGTATACAGTGTTGATCAAGAACAAATAAATAATTATTATATTGGTGAATATGTAGGATTAAATAAACTTGATGGAGATAAATATGAAGCAGTCTCTGATGAGTACTATGATTATAATTCTAGACATACATCTTCAGGAGAACCTATTAGAAGAATATCTGGCACTGTAGGTGAAATAACAGATGACTACCTATTAGCTTTAACTGAAATGGGAGATGTAAAATTAAGTAATTTAGGTGATATAGATTTGAAAAGTGGAGATCAGTTTATAGTTGATTATGTTGAAAAAAATGATGAAAATCAAATGATATCTTATTATATTGAAGCTTCAAGGATACATGTTACAGTAAAGGAAATTTCTAGAGATACATCAGGAATGATGAGATTATATGGTATAGACGGTGATAAAAAGGAGTATGATATTTTTGTAGGATTAGATACTATAACTAATTTTGCGCATTCTTCACTTAATACAGAAGAAGAAATTGTAGTATATCCTGATAATGTAAGTGGTGACATTCCAGCAGTTGTAGATGCAAAATTAATAATTCTAGACGAAGATTAAAAATGGTAAAAATGTGCAAATTACATTATAGACTCTTGACATTTTTATTAGTTTGATGTATACTGAATTTAGTAAAATATAAGCCTACAGACAATAGATATGAGGAGGCGAATTTTGGTATACTTAAGGTATGCTAAAATTCGCCTTATTTTTTTAAAAAAAGGAGGATAATATGGAAAAGGTTTTAATTACAGGGAATACCTTAACATTAGAAGAAGTTGTTGAGGTATGTAGAGAATACAAGAAGGTTGAGTTATCTGAATCTGCTATTGAAAGGATTATTGAATCTAGAAAAACAGTAGATAACTTTGTTGAAAATGGTGATGTAGTATATGGTATAACAACTGGTTTTGGTAAGTTTAGCGATGTTTCCATTTCTAAGGAAGAGTCTAAATTACTTCAAAAAAATTTAATTGTGACTCACGCTGTCGGAGCAGGAAAACCTTTTGAAACAGAGGTAGTCAGAGGAATTATTCTTTTGAGAATAAATAATTTGGCTAAGGGTTATTCAGGAGCAAGGCTAGAAACAATTAATACTATGATAGATATGCTAAATAAGGGAGTTCATCCAATAGTACCACAAAAAGGCTCTCTTGGAGCAAGTGGAGATTTAGCACCTTTATCTCATGTTGTATTGCCAATGATTGGATTAGGCAAAGCTGAATATAAGGGCGAAGTTTTATCAGGAGAATCTGCTATGAAAAAAGCAGGAGTGCCTGTTATTGAATTAACTTCAAAAGAAGGACTAGCATTAATAAATGGAACTCAAGTAATGACAGCTGTTGGAGCATTAACAGTGTATGATGCACTTAATTTAGTTAAAACTGCAGATATTGCAGCTGCTTTAAGTTTTGAAGCTCAAAATGGTATTGTAACAACTTTAGATAATAGGGTTCATGATGTAAGACCTCATAAAGGTCAAATTGATACAGCGAAAATCTTACTACAACTTTTAAATGAAAGTAAAATGATAACTAAACAAGGTGATATAAGAGTACAAGATGCATATTCATTAAGGTGCACACCTCAAGTTCATGGAGCAAGTAAAGATGCTATAAATTATGTAAAAGAAAGAGTAGAAATTGAAATTAATTCTGTAACTGACAATCCTATTATTTTTTCTGATACAAAGGAAGGAATATCAGGAGGTAACTTCCATGGTCAACCTATGGCTTTAAGTTTTGACTTTTTAGGTATTGCCTTATCAGAACTTGCAAATATTTCTGAAAGAAGATTAGAAAGATTGGTTAATCCATCTTTAAGTGGTCTTCCAGCATTCTTGGTAGAACATGGTGGATTGAATTCTGGATTTATGATAGTTCAGTATTCAGCGGCTGCATTAGTATCAGAAAATAAAATTCTTGCTCACCCAGCTTCTGTAGATAGTATTCCTTCTTCTGCAAATCAAGAAGATCATGTTTCTATGGGTACCATTGCTGCAAGAAAAGCAAAAGAAATAATGGAAAATGTTAGAAGAGTATTATCTATGGAGATAATGTGTGCGTGTCAAGGCATTGATTTAAGAGGAAACAAAGGCCTTGGAAAAGGAACAAAACCTGCATACAATGCAATTAGAAAATGTGTTCCAACGCTAACTGAAGACAGACCATTGTATGAAGATATAAATAAATGTGAAGATTTATTAATAGATAATACTATAGTTAAAGTTTGTGAAAATGAAGCAGGAGAAATATTATTCTAATATTTCGGGACTTTACATTGTAGGGTATGCATTTCATGCATACCGCGGGACGCATGAAATGCGTCCCATACGTCAGGACGTGTTGTATACGTCCTTTTTTTTTACGCCGAAGGGGGACATAGGTCACCCTAGCGGCGTTGCGAAGCAACTCTTTTAGTATATTTTGTCATTTCAATTGATTATCCTTTTTTATAATGATATAATAATGGTATATATTTCATTTCAAATGAAAGAATTAATAATGTCATAAAATAAATTAATGAAGAATTAGGGGAAGAATGGGCAGGACGGCTATTCAGCATATAAAATCATATTGTGATTAAATAAACTTAATTTTAATGGAACTTACTTAAATAATTGTCGTCTAATAATATAACAGAACGGGGAGGAATAATGAAAGACAATGAACAATGGCTTATAAAGCAAAGCCAGCTAGGAAGTATAGACGCTTTTGAAGAGCTAATTAAGGATTACAAAAAAAGCGCATATAATATTGCCTTTAGGGTTCTTCGTAATGTAGAAGATGCAGAGGATATTTCTCAAGAAGCATTAATAAAGGTGTATAAAAATATTCGTAATTTTAATATGCAATCTACTTTTAAGGTTTGGATGTACAGAATAGTTGTAAATACATGCCTTGATTTCAAGCGCAAGAAAAAGGTTGTTACCTATTCACTAAACGAAAATATTGATTTAGGTGGAAATAAAGAAGTACAAAGAGAAATTGTCGATAATTCAAACAACCCGGATGTTATAATAGAAAAAAATTATACCAGTAAATTAGTAAACGATGCAGTAAATATGCTGGAGGAAGATTTCAAAACAATAATAATTTTAAGAGATATCCAAGGATTTTCTTATAAAGAAATTTCTGAAATATTATCCTGTAATTTGGGGACGGTCAAATCTCGCTTAAGCAGGGCGAGAAAAAGCTTAAAAGATATTCTAGAAAATGAACTAAAATTTCAGAACTAAGGTGGTGAGAAAATGAATTGTAACGAGATAAAAGATATGCTTTCATTATATATGGATGATGAATTAAATGAATCTGAAAAGTTAATGGTAGAAAAGCATATTCAAAGTTGCGATAAATGCAGAAAAGAATTGGAAGAATATAAAGATATAAAAAACTTGTTACAAAGTCTACCTGAAGAAGAACCACCTGAAGGTTACTGTAACAGACTTCATGAAAAACTCTTAAAAGAAAAATCTCTTAAAAGAACTAATAGGAGATGGGTAAAATACGGAAGTATTGCAGCTGCCTTTGTTCTTATATTTGCAGTTTATGCTATATCAAATATGGGAATGGGCAGAGGTTCTAAATCAGAAAATATTAACTATGATATGGCGGCTACCGAAGCTCCCCAAGAGGATGCAGGGGAACCTTCTCCAGATTATAATCAAAGTGATGGCAGGAGTGCGGGAAAAGAGAGTACAGCAATTGGTTATATGAGTGACGAAGCAAAAGAAAATTCGATGCTTATGACTACAGCGATGCCTGAAAAAAGAAAAATGAAAATAATTAAAACAGGCACTTTTGTATCTCAAACTGAAAATTATGACGAATTTGTCAATGATTTAATTAGTAAAGTAAGTTCTCTAGAGGGTTATATAGAGGAAAACAATACAAGTGTTCACAATGTTCATGACAATAGAGAGTTGAAATACGGAAATTTAAAAATCCGTATACCACAAGAACATTTCTATGAGTTCGTTAACTATTTAGAGGAAAGTAGTGAAGTATTTAATAAGAATATTAAAGAAACAGATGCTACCAAGGAATACTATGAAAAGGATAATAGAGTTAAAAACCTAGAAATTCAAGAAGAACATTTAAGAGAACTTTTTGATAAGGCCCAAACAGTAGAAGAAACGCTTTTAATTGAAAATGAATTACGTAGAGTAAGAACTGAAATAGATAGTTTAAACATTAGTCTTAAAGATATTGATGATAGAGCTTCAATGTCAACAATAAATTTAGATATAGAAGAAGTTTTACCTACTAATTTTACTTTAGCTAATAAAGATAGTTTATGGGAAAGGTCAAAGGAAGGTTTTATTAATACTGTTAACATCATAATAGAAATAGGCGAAAATTTAATTATATCTATTATTTCACTTGCACCTATATTAATACCAATAATAATTGTTTTCATCATAGTGATATTTAGAATAAAAAAACACAGAAAAAATAAACTATAACAAGGGGACGCAATTGTATTTATTCCACATAACATTCATATTGTAGGGGACGCATTGTATGCGTCCCGTAGTTTGGGAACAGCATAAAACTGTTTCCTTTTTTATTATATAGGAAAGTTCTCCTTTCCTATATAATAAAAAACGAGGATTGCAAAGGACGGAACGTCCTTGCCGTTAAGGGGGGTGCTCAGTAAAAATGCTTTAATAAAGCATTTTTACGCCGAAGGGGGACATAGGTCCCCCTAGCGGCGTTGCGAAGCAACTCTTTTTATATAGCGAATAATTTTATATTTTATATATAATATAGAGTATGATATAATAAACTATAAACATAAAACATTTTTAATTAAGTATGTTAGGAGAATTATAATATGGGACAGACAAGTATCGGAGATTTAATAAATTCAAAAGAAAGAGAACAAATTAAAAGTATGGTTTATGAGCATAAAAATATAGCAGAATTAAAAGCAGGAGAAAAAACAGAAGGCTTTTATTTGATAAAAAGTTTTGAAGTGAGAAAAACTACAGCTGGCAAGCAATATATAGATATTAATTTAGTTGATAAAACTGGAGAGGTAAACGCAAAAATTTGGGAGTATTCTAAGGAAACAGAGAAAATAGTTATAGAAAATAGCATTGTGAAGATTAGAGGAGAAGTACTTGAATGGAGTGGTTCAAAGCAAGTTAAAATAAATAAAATAAGAGCTAAATTATCAACTGAAAATATAAAAATTTCAGAGCTTATTCCTTCTGCTCCAATAGAAACTTCGGAAATGTTGGATACAGTAAAATCATATGTTAAAAAAATCAAGGATGTACAGATAAAACTTTTAGTTGAGAATATTATGAATAAATATAACAACAAACTTTTATATTATCCAGCTGCAAAGAAAAACCACCATTCTTATTTAGGTGGACTGTTGTATCATACTTTGCGAATGATTCAATCTGGAGAAAAATTAGGTCAAGTTTATGATTATTTGAATATGGATTATGTATATGCAGGTGTTTTACTACATGATATATGTAAAATTCTTGAAATGGACTCTGATGAATATGGTGTAGTATCTGATTATACTATGGAAGGTAAACTGTTAGGGCACATTATTCAAGGTATTAAGGAAATAGAAATTGAAGGAGAAAAAATCGGCTTAAATCGAGAAAAAAGTATAGTTCTTCAACATATGGTTTTATCTCATCATTATGAACCTGAATTTGGAAGTCCTAAAAAGCCTATGACTCCTGAAGCTGAATTATTACATTTTTTAGATATTATTGACACTCGAATGTTTGATTTCGAACATGCTTTAGAAGGAGTAGAGTCAGGAAAGTTCTCTGATAGAATTTGGCTTTTAGATAATAGAAATATTTATAAAATGCAGGATTAAAAAAGTTAAATGCACTAAATTTTTTATGTTAAGAGGGAGATATTTATGGGATTAAAGGTTGTTGCAGGACGTGCAAAGTCAGGAAAGTCAACATATATATATGATGAAATAAACAATGAAATAATAAATAATTCTAATGATAATTTAATTCTTATAGTTCCTGAACAAATGACTTATTTATCAGAATATGAATTCATAGATAGAATTAATAACTCTGGTATTATGGATGTTGAAATTCTTAGCTTTAAACGTCTTGCATATAAAGTATTTGAAGAAGTTGGAGGACTTAAGATTCAAGAAATCAATAGCTATGGAAAAATAATGCTATTAAAACAAATATTCGAAGAAAACTTTGATAATCTTCAAGTGTTTAAAAAGGCATCTAAACAAGATGGGTTTTTAAGGGAATTTGATCAATTGATAAGTGAGTTTAAACAAAATCATGTAAGTACTGAATTTTTGGAAAATATAAAAAAGTTTAAGTTAGATGATGGAGAAAATCAACTCCTTAATAGAAAGTTAACCGATGTTATTAAAATATATAATGATTTAAATAATAAAACGAAGAATAAATTTTACGATGAAGAAGATAAGATGGATTTATTTATAAGTGCTATTGAAAAATCCAATTACATCAAAAATTCAGAAATATGGATAGATGGTTTTGACAGCTTTAATGGGCAAAGGTATGATTTGATTAAAGAATTGATAAAGTATGCAAAGGAAGTTACAATATCTTTAAATATTGATGCAAATTTACTTGAGAACTTACAAAGTACGGATGATTGGGAAGCATTTAAAGTACCTTATGATACATATAATTTGATATCTCAAGATTTTAAAGATGAATTATCAATTATTCCTACTTCATATAATAAGTATAATAATGAAATTGAAGCAATTGAAAAAAATATGTTTTCTATAATTTCATATCAATTCAAAGGTAAAGCAAATAATATCAACATTTACTCTTCAATGAATCCCTACACTGAAACAGAAAAAACTGCAACAAAAATTATATCTTTAGTAAGAGATTATAATTATAGGTGGAAAGATATTTGTGTTGCTGTAGGGGACATGGATAGTTATGGAATTAATATTAATAAAGTGTTTACCCAATATGAGATACCTTTCTTTTTAGATGTAAAAAGGGACATAATGAATAATCCTCTTACGAAATTTATTTTATCTCTACTTGATATGTTTATTTTTAATTTTAAACATGATAGTGTTTTTGAATATTTAAAAACAGGATTTACATCCCTTAATTATAATGAAGTAAGTCAATTAGAAAATTTTGCACTTCAATATGGCATAGAAGGATATAAGTGGTTTAAACCATTTGAATTTAATGCAGATGACATTGAATATTTTGAGAAATTAAGGTTGGTTTTTTCAAAGGATTTAAAGGACAGTAGAAAGAGTTTTTTAAATTTGAGAAGTGCACTTGATATAACTTTATTTATTTTTGAATTTTTAAACAATCATAAAGTACAGGACAAGATAGAAAAACAAGTAGGTGTTTTTAAAAAAAATGAAATGTTTGAAAAGTCCAGTGAAAATGCTCAAGTTTGGAATTATGTTATGGATATATTTGAACAAATAATTTTAGCTGGAGGAGATATTTTAATTACACCAATAGAATATAGAAAAATGATTGAGGCTGGATTTAGAGAAATCATGATAAGTATTATTCCACCAACTTTAGATAAGGTAACTGTAGGTGGCATAGATAGAATTTCCTTTATAAAATCAAGGGCGTTGTTTGTTATGGGGGCAAATGAAGGGAAATTGGATTCTAAAAAAATGGAAGGTGGATTGCTACTAGATAATGAAAGAGATACTCTTATTAATAGTGGTATGAAACTTCTATTAAATTCAAAATTTAATTTCTATAAAGAAAAACATTTATTATATAAAGTTTTTACTAGTTCTATGGACAAGCTATATGTTAGCTTTGCTCTTGGTACGACAGATGGTAAAACTTTACAGCCTTCAATGTATATAGAGCGGTTAAAGCAAATATTCCCTACATTAAGCGAAGAAACAGATTTAAGTTGTATAGAAGAAATTGAAAAGATATCTAATTCCAAAGGAACTATGGATTTTTTAGTATCAAAAATTAGAGATTATATAGAGGGTAAAAAAATAGATGATATATGGAAGGATGTATATGTATGGTATGAAACTAATGACAATAATGCGTGTCAATTAATATCTAAGGGAATATCATACGACAATAAGACGGAAAAAATAAATAATAAAAATTTGCAAAAAATTTATGAAATTCCTGTAAGTATGTCAGTATCTAAATTGGAAAGTTTTGCAGAATGTCCATTTAAATTTTTTATGGAAAATATAATTAAACCTCAGCCTAGGATTGTACAAAAAGTTGAATTTTATGATTTAGGAAACATTTATCATAAGGCAGTTGAAGAATTTACTAATGAAATAGCAGTTAATAAAATTGATATTAATAAATTAGATAAGAATAGTATTTATGTTTTAGCTCAATCTTGCACAGAAAAGGTACTACAAGAAGGTAAACTAGACTATACTGCTCTTGATGCTAATGAAAGAAATAAATATATGAAGGAAAAAATCAAAAGATTAGTAAACAGAGGTGCGTATACAATAATAGAACAGCTTAAGAGAGGTAATTTCAGACCTGTATACACAGAACTTTCCATTGGTAAAAAAGGTAAAACTTCAATTGAATCTGTTGAAATAAAAATTTCTGATGAAATGAGCATTTATTTACAAGGTAGAATAGATAGAGTAGACGTTTATAATAAAGAGGACAAAACTTATATAAATATAATAGATTATAAATCATCTTATAAAGATATAGATTTTTCTGATGCCATTGAAGGACTTCAGTTACAACTTCTAGTATATATGTCAGCAGTTCTTAAAAAAGGTGATAAGTTAATGATGTCTCATCCTGAAATTGGTGGAGCCTACTATTTCTGCATAGATGATCCAATGATTGATGGTGATAATCTTGGAGATAAAAATCCAGAAGATGAGATATTTGGCAAACTTTCTTTAAAAGGCATAATTGTAGATGATTTAGAAGTTATATCAAATATGGATAATGAAATAATTGAGAAAAAATCTTCTGATATAATACCTGTGTCATTTAATAAGGACGGAAGTACTTCGAAAAAATCTCATACATTGGCTAAAAATCAATTTCAAGCAATTTTAAATAAGACAGATAATATTGCAAAGGAAATTTCAGGTAAAATATTAGATGGTGCAATTGATATAAACCCTTATAGAAAAGAAGCAGGTAATAAAACCCCTTGTTCTTACTGTAATTATACTGGGATATGTCAGTTTGATGTATCAGTTGATGGTAATAAGTATAGAAAAATTAAGAAGCAAACTAAAGATGACATATTGTTGCAGTTAATGATGGAAGGTGGCGATTCAAGTGATGAAATGGACTCCTAATCAAAAAAAGATTATTGATTTAAGAAATAAAAATATACTTGTATCTGCAGCTGCTGGTTCAGGTAAAACATCCGTATTAGTAGAACGTATTATTAAGTTAGTAATTAACGAAGAAGAAGATATAGATAAGTTTCTTATAGTAACATTTACAAATGCTGCTGCCAATGGTATGAAACAAAAAATTCAAAAATCACTACTTGAATCATTACAAAAAGGTGAAGGAAAAAAAGAACATCTTAGAAATCAGATAAATCAATTGAATAAATCCAATATTTCTACAATACATTCGTTTTGTATAGATGTTGTGAGGAAAAACTTTCATGTTATAGGGATAGATCCTAGTTTTCGAATAGGAGATATTAATGAAGTTGATATTTTGATGCAAGAGTCTATAGATGAAGTTTTAGAAAAGGCTTATGTTGAAAAATCAGAAGATTTTATTAAGCTAGTTGAAGGATTTACCAAAAATAGAGGAGATTCTGAGTTATATGACATTATAAAGGATGCTTATAAATTTATATTAAGTTTTCCAGACCCATTAATTTGGTTAAAAGATTCAATTAATATGCTTACTGTATCTGAGGATGATATATCTGAAAGTTTGTGGTTAAAAGCTGTTAAAGATTATGCTAATTTGCTTTTAGGAGGAGCAACTGAAGCTTTGCTATCAGCAAAATATATTTGTGATGATATAGATGGTCCATATCCCTATGTTGATGCGATAGATGAAGATATAAGAAACTTAAATAGTTTACAATCTTTAGTAGAATCTAACTTTCAAAGTTTTATTAATGCAGTTCATAATGTTGAGTTTCCTAAATTAAAACAAATAAGAGGAAAAACAAAGGAAGATATAAGTCCAGATAAGCAGGAGAAAGTTAAATCATTAAGGGATGATTATAAAAAAATAATTGGTAGTATAAAAAAATATATTCCAAATAAAAAATTAAAAGAATTTGCAGAAGATATAAATTATATGTATGAACCTATGAATGCTTTATATAATATTATTGCTGATTTAAGTGAAACTTTTAAAAATAAAAAATTAGATAAAGCAATAGCAGATTTTAATGATGTTGAGCATTATGCTTTGCAAATTTTAAGGGACCCTGAAATAGGAGAAAGATATAAAAAGAAGTTTAAATATATTTTTATAGATGAATATCAAGACAGCAATAGTTTACAAGAAGAATTAATAAGTCAAATTAAGAGAGAAAATAATTTATTCATGGTTGGTGATGTTAAGCAAAGTATATATCGATTTAGACTTGCTGACCCAAGTATATTTAATGAAAAAAGTAATAGTTATCCAAATTTTGAAGATAATAGTTTAAATATAAGGATAGATTTGAATCAAAACTTTCGAAGCAGAAAGGAAATTTTAGAGAGTATTAATTATATTTTTTGTAATATTATGTCTCGAAAATTAGGGGAGGTGGATTATACAGAGGAAGTATTTTTAAATTCAGGTGCAGTATTTAATGAAGATGATGATAAAAGTACAGAGATTTATTTGATTGACAAAAATTCTAAATCTGATGAAGAAATAGACGATGAAATTAAGTCTTTAAAAACTGCTGAGTTAGAAGCATACTTTACAGTTGAAAAAGTTAAAGAACTACTTGAACAAAAAACATATAATCCAATTAAAAAGGAATCTAGAGATATTGAACTTAAAGATATTGTGATTCTCATGAGGTCTGTATCAAATTGGGCTGGAATTTTCGAAGAAATTTTCAGTGATGAGGGAATTCCTTTTTACTATGATGGTGGTGCAGGTTATTTAGAAACAATCGAAATTCAGGTGATGCTAAATTTATTGAAAATTATCGATAATATTAGGCAGGACATACCTTTGTTAAGCGTTATGAGGTCTCCAATAGGTAATTTTACAACTGAGGATCTTGTAAAAATAAGGGTTTTAAATCCTAAATATAATTATATAGATGCAGTGTATGATTATAAAAATAAAGTAAATGATTCTTTAGCTGAAAAGTTAGATAAATTTATTTCAAAACTGGAAGGCTGGAAAAAAAGAAGTAGATATGCTCATTTAAGTGATTTTATATGGGAAATTCTAATGGAAACTGGATATTACTATTTTGTTGGAGTTCTGCCAAGAGGAAATATGAGGCAGGCAAATTTAAGATTACTTACTGATAAAGCTTATGAATTTGAAAAGACATCAATGAGTGGATTGTTTAATTTTCTTAGATATATTGAAAAATTAAATATCTCATCAGGAGATATGGGTACAGCAAAAACATTGGGAGAAAATGATAATGTAGTAAGACTTATGTCTGTACATAAGAGTAAAGGCTTAGAATTTCCAGTTGTAATAATGTGTGGTCTTAATAAACGATTTAATAAAACAGATACTACTAAAAACATTTTAAAGCATAAAATTTATGGTGTAGCACCAAAGTATATAAATCCTACAGAGCGTATATATAAAGAGACTTTTTCAAGGATTGCTATAAAAAATGTAATAAAATTAGAAAATTTGTCTGAAGAAATGAGGGTGCTTTATGTTGCTATGACAAGAGCTGTAGATAAACTTCTTTTAATAGGAACTATTGATAATTTGGAGACAAAGGTAAAAAAATGGCAAAAAGGTCCATCCCTATACAACATTTATTCTGAGGATTCATATTTAGATTGGATTTGTACCTGTTTGTTTAAGGAAAAGACTTTAGATGATGTTGAGGAAATAATTAAGGATGACAATAATTATAAAATTGGAGAAAATGAAAACTTTTCTAAGTGGAAGATAAACAAAATTGATTTATTTAATATTAAGAAGAAAGATAATGGGTCAATAAATGTTAAAGACCAGCGATTAAAAGAAATAATGGACTTTAAAGTTAATAAAAATAGTAAGATGACGGAAGAAATAAACAATCGATTAAATTTCCAGTATTTTTTTAACAAATCTATTAATGTACCAACTAAACTTTCAGTCACTGACATAAAAGTATTACAAGAAGAAAAGTTAGATAGGATTAATTATAAAATACCTACCTTAAGAAATATTCCTCAATTTAAGGAAGAAGATTTTACTAAGGCTGAAATTGGTACTATTGTACATTTTGTAATGCAACATTTATTATTAAATAAGGGATTATCTTTCGAAGAAATATCATTTCAAATAAATAATATGGTAGCAAAAAAAATGCTTACAGATAAAGAAGCTGCTATTGTTGAAGTAGAAAAGATTGTACATTTTTTCAATACAGATATTGGTAAACGAATGTTACATTCTAATTATGTAAAGAGAGAAGTTCCATTTGTTATTAAAAAGAAAGCCAAAGAAATATTGTGTTCATTAGATGAAAAAGATATAATTTTAATTCAAGGAATAATTGACTGCTTTTTTTATGAAGATGGAGAGGTTGTTATCGTTGATTATAAAACAGATGATATATCTCAATTTGGCGTAGAAAAAGTCAAGAATGAATACAAGTTACAAATACTATATTATAAAGAGGCAGTAGAAAAAATTACAAATAAAAAAGTAAAAGCATGTTATTTATATTTGTTTGATTTAGGTGAAGCAGTGGAGATTATAGAATGACGATATAGCGACATTACAGCGGGACGCATTCAATGCGTCCCCTACAATTTATAAACGTCTTCTTCTTTGTTTTATTCGAATTGGTTTATTGTTTTCATGCTGAGGGTATTGGTTTTTATCATATGAAGACTCATCATATTCTAGATTTTCTATTTCGAGTTCGGTTATTTCTGGTTCTATTTCCTTTGTAAGTAAATTCATATCTTCATTATCATTTTGTTGATAATTGTCATTTTCATAGTCGTCATTTTCTTCATTGATTTCTTTTTCATTTTCTGAAGTGCTATTTGATGTCATGTTGTTTAATAAAGGCATAAAAGTTTCTATTAAACTGCTAAAATCCATGTTATTATTTTCGGATGATTCATTGCTTTTTTCTGAATTTTGATTTGAATTAAATTGATTAGCCATAGTTGATAAAATGTCATTAAAGTTTCCGTTTTTAAACATTTCCATTGCCATTTCTGACATCATTTTTTCCATATTGTTTGATAAAAGTGGTTTTGCTACCATTTTTCCTATTGGAATATTACCATTTTTTATTAATGCACTAACTTTATCCATGGCACTGCTTCCGGATATTGGTTCAATTGGTGCGTAATTTTGGGCTCTATTAAGAAAAGAGTACATTCCTAATAAAGTGCTCATTTTTTCAAAAGTTGGTAAATATGTATTTACTTTTGATACTGTTTGTGTTGATGCTAGAGGTGCAGTTACTCTGACAAAACTTATAAGATTTTCTATACTGTGTGGATCTGTCAACAGACCAGATGTTATACCTCTAGTTGCACCGGATAGTTTAGAAATCATTCCGGAAGCCTTGTTATTACTAAAAAGATATTTTGCAGCCATCGCGTATAATAATATTGAAATTGGAATAATATCACCTTCTTATTACAAACATTTAGATTATTATATTTTATGCCTTAACCCAAATATTGTTACTAATACCTATTATCTACGTACGAATTAAGTGTAATTTATTTTATAAGAGAGCATATTATGTATTATGGAATGGAGGTATATTATGGCAAATATTTTTAAAAATTTTGATGACAAAGATATAAACAAAATTACTGAAAGTGAAGAATTTAAAAAGGCAGCAAATGATAGCAATGTAAAAGATTTTGTTAATAACAAACAGTTTAAAGAATTTAAAGATAAATATAAGGGTAAATCTGATGATGAAATTCTTGAAGAAGCTAAGAAATTTAGTAAAAAATTAAAGGAACAGTATGGGGAAGAAGAATATAACAAAAAACTTCAAGATCTTAAGAACTTTGAAATGTTTTTAAATCCAGAACAAAAAAAGAAAATGAAAAAATTTTTGGATAATTTAAAATGATATAAATAAGTAAAAGAGTGAGGTAAACACCTCGCTTTTTTTCAGATTTAGGAAAACTAAAAATAAAGGTTTACATAAATATGCAATCAAAACAAAATACTGCATAAGTATAATATGTTTTTGGGTTATCATTACAGTCGCTTTTTCGCATAAATTTGCACTGTACGCATAAACAGTACATGAAAACGATATCCGTCTTTCGAGCTATTCCAATGCAATGTTTGAATTAAATCAAAAAATAAGAAATGTTGTATAATTGGCAATTGTGAATCGTTTGCATTTAGGCGATAAATACACATGCAATAATAAAATTAACATAACATGCATAATTAAATAATATTTGACAATTTATATATATTCAACTATAATATATGAATAAGTAATACCAATATTTACAATTTAATTAGGAGGGACAATTAAAATGAAAAGATTTATTAGTATTTTATTAGTACTAACTATGGTTTTAAGTTTGGCAGCATGTGGTCAAGAAACAGATGCTCCAACTGACGAAACACCAGTTGACGAAACACCAGTTGAAGAAACTCCAGGTGAAGAAACTCCAGCAGGGGAAACACAAGCTGAAGCTTTCGAAGGCAAGGTTGCTATTGTTACCAATACTCTATCTCAAAATGAAGAGGAGTATCGTTCAGCTCAATTAATGGTTGAGAAATATGGTGAAGATAAGATTGAGCATGTATTATGGCCAGATAACTTTATGACTGAACAAGAGCAAATGATAAGTATTATTACAAAAGTAGCATCTAATCCAGAAATAAAAGCTTTAATTATTAATCAAGCTGTTCCTGGAACTAATGCAGCTGTTGATAAATTATTGGAAACTCGTGATGATATGTTTATTGCATATTGTGCTCCTCAGGAAAATCCACCTGATGTTGCAGATAGAGCGGACTTAATTTTACAACCAGATGAATTGAAAATGGGTGTAAATATTCCTAAACAGGCACAAAAAATGGGTGCTAAAACATTAGTTCACTATTCATTCCCAAGACATATGTCAGTTGTTCTTCTTTCACAAAGAAGAGAACTTATGATTGAAACTTGTGAAGAAATAGGTCTTGAATTTGTTGATGCAACAGCTCCGGATCCAACTGGTGATGCAGGTGTTCCTGGTGCACAACAATTTATATTAGAAGATGTTCCAAAGATGGTAGATAAGTATGGTAAGGATACTGCTTTCTTCTCAACTAACTGCGCAATGCAAGTTCCGTTGATTAAAGCATGTGTTGATGCCGGAGCAATTTATCCACAACCATGTTGTCCTTCTCCATATCATGGATTCCCAACAGCTCTTGGAATAGAATCATCAGGATTTGACGAAAACAGTATGCAGCATGTAATTGATGAAACTACTAGAATACTTGATGAGAATGGTGTTTTAGGAAGATTTTCAACTTGGCCAGTACCAGTTGCTATGATGAATACAGTTTCTTCAACTGAATATGCAATTAAATGGATTAATGGTGAAGTTGGTGAAGAATTAGAACCAGACGTTTTAGCTGATTTAATGACTGATTATGCTGGTGTTGCAGTTGAAACAAGTCCTTACATAGAAGAAACAGCTGATGGAACTTCAGTAGAATATCCAACATTTAGATTGGTTATTATGGACTTCTTGACTTATGGTGAATAATAAGCAATTAAATTAATGAAAAAAACAATGTAATTAAATTTATAGTTGGGAATGCTTCAGAATTTCTTTGTACAGGAACTTCTGTCACATTCCCTTTTACCTGATTATCATCAAGTTTTAGAAGTGATTAACGATTCTGAAGAAACTTGAATTTAGAATAATAATCTTATTACAAAGGAGGTAATAATTTGAGTGATAACCTTCTAAGCTTAAAAAATGTTTCTAAAGAATATTCGGGAAACAAAGTACTAAAAAATATAAATATAGAGCTGAAAAAAGGTGAAATACATGCCCTAATTGGGGAAAATGGTGCTGGAAAATCAACATTGATGAATATATTATTCGGCATGCCTGTTATCCATACTACTGGTGGTTATGAAGGTACAATAGAAATAGATGGGGAAGCTACTCATATAAAATCACCACATGATGCTATGGCCTGTGGTATAGGTATGGTGCACCAGGAATTTATGTTAATCCCGGGATTTACAATTTTAGAAAACATAAAGTTAAATCGAGAAATTACAAAACAAAATATTGTAAGCAGTGTTTTAGGTAAGAGACTTGAAACTCTAGATGTTAAAAGTATGAGCAAAGATGCAAGAAAAGCATTAGATACTCTAGACATGAATATTGACGAGTTTTTACCTGTGGCTGGGTTGCCAGTTGGACATATGCAGTTTATTGAAATTGCAAGGGAAATTGATAAAACTGGAATTAAAATATTAGTTTTTGACGAACCTACAGCAGTTTTAGCTGAAGCAGAAGCTAAAAATTTATTGGCTGCAATTAAAAAGCTTTCACAAAAAGGAATTGGAATAATTTTTATTAGTCATAGGCTTGATGAAATAGTGAATGTTGCAGATACAGTAACTGTACTTAGAGATGGGGAACACGTTGCCACGAAAGCAATTAAAGATACAAACAAAATCGAAATAGCTCAATTAATGATTGGTAGAAAAGTTACAATCGAAAGAGATGAAAGTATTGAAAGAAATGTTTCTGATGAAGTTATTTTGAGTATTAATGATTTACAGGTAGCGATGCCTGGTGAAAGAGTTAAGGGTATTGACTTAGAAGTTAAAAAGGGAGAAATACTTGGCATAGGTGGATTAGCTGGACAAGGTAAACTTGGTATAGCTAATGGTTTAATGGGCGTATTTCCTTCAAAGGGTGAAGTTGTCTTCGATGGTAGTCCATTGAATTTAAACAGTCCAAAAGCTTCTGCAAGGGCTGGATTAGGTTTTGTTAGCGAAGATAGAAAAGGTATAGGTTTATTACTTGATGAATCTATAGAGTTAAATATAGTTTTTAATGCAATGCAGATAAATGATAATTTTTTAAATAAATATGGTCCTTTCAGTTTTAAAAATTCTAAAGAAATAAGGGAACATGCTCTTAAATCAATTAAAGATTTAGACATTAGATGCACATCTTCACTTCAAAGAACAGGAAGCTTGAGTGGAGGTAATCAACAAAAGGTTTGTGTAGCAAGAGCTTTAGCATTGAATCCTAAGCTTTTATTGGTTTCTGAACCGACAAGAGGCATAGATATAGGTGCTAAAAAACTTATTCTTGATTTATTATTGAGACTTAATACAGAGTATGGAATGACAATTATTATGACATCTTCTGAATTGGCTGAATTAAGAAGCATATGTGATAGAATTGTAATAATATGTGAAGGTAAAGTTGAAGGCGTTCTTCAACCAAATGCTTCAGATGCTGATTTTGGTTTGATGATGTCTGGAAGCCAAAGAAATGATACGGAAAGGAGTGAAGCATAATGACTCAAGTAGATAAAAAAAGTAGTTCATTTTTAAAAGATATAGTTAGTAAAATTGGGTTACCAACAATTATAATTGCTGTATTTTGGGTAGGACTTCTTATTTCCGGAGGATTTTTAGGAATTTCTATGGCTACATTATTGAGTGATACATTGAAAAGGGCTGGAATGAATGGTGTTTTAGTACTTGCAATGGTGCCTTCAATCCAATCAGGTACAGGACCAAACTTTGCTTTACCAGTTGGAATAGTATGTGGTTTGTTTGCAATAGTTTGTTCTATTGAATTAGGATTTACAGGTCTATCTTGGTTATTAGTTTCAATTTCCTTTGCAATACTCCTTGCAAGTGTTGTAGGATATTTGTATGGTAAACTTTTAAATGCTGTTAAGGGTTCAGAAATGACAATAGCAACATATACGGGATTCTCAATAGCTGCTTTTATGTGTTTGTTTTGGCTTATGCTTCCATTTAAACATCCTAATATGCGCTGGTTTATGGGAAAAGGTTTAAGAGAAACAGTACAATTAGACGTTATAGGAGCAGCGCAGATCTTAAATAACTTCCTTAGATTTGAAATAGCTGGTGTTATAATACCTACAGGGTTACTACTGACTTTCTTGTTCTTCTGTTTATTGTTTTGGATTTTTTCTAAGTCGAAATCAGGTATTGCAATATCGGCTGGTGGATCAGGTCCGAGATTTTCACAAGCTGCAGGTATAAATATAAATAGAAATAGAATTTTAGCAAATGTTATATCAACGATATTTGGAGCAGTAGGTATAATAGTATATTCTCAAAGTTATGGATATGCACAGTTATATAATGCACCATTAATGATGGCATTTCCTGCTGTTGCAGCAGTTTTGATTGGTGGCGCTACAGCTTCTAAAGCAAAAGTATCTCATGTTATAATAGGTGTAATATTATTTCAAGGATTGTTAACAACAGCTTTACCAGTTGCAAATCAAGTGTTTGCCGGAACAGATTTATCTGAAATAATGCGTATGGTAATTCAAAATGGTATAATCCTTTATGCTTTAACACAAGTAAAAGGAGGCGACAAATGATGAATAATGTTACTGGTGAAAGATTGAGAGTTCAAAAAAAATCAGAATGGATGTTAAATAATATTGTAACAATTATATTTATTGTATTTACAATATTTGGTTTTTTCGTTTCAGATGGAGTATCAGTTAATTACTTTTTAACTGAACTATCTAGTAGATTTTTTAGAAATGCATTTTTAGTATTGTCATTGATAATACCAGTTGTTGCTGGTTTAGGATTAAACTTTGGTATTGTTGTTGGAGCTATGGCAGGTCAAATCTCTATAGCAATAGTTAGATATTTTGGTTTAGGCGGATTTTCAGGATTGATTCTGACATTTTTACTTGCCTTACCTATAGCTGGTATATTTGGTTATTTTACAGGTCTTTTATACAATAAGACAAGAGGGCAGGAAATGATAGCCAGCTTAATAGTTGGATTCTTTGCTAATGGGATATATCAGTTTTTATTCCTATTTGTAGTAGGTATAATTATTAAAGTACCATCAAGTCATCCTATGATAAAACCTGATGGTGTCGGTGTAAGAATGACTGTTGACTTAGTTCCTGTTGAAGATGGTGGACTTAAGTACGCATTAGACAATATAATGGAAATACCATTTATGTGGGCAGTGTTAATGATTTCAGTAGTAGTGCTAGGGTTGCAGATTTTAAGGGTTACTAGAAATAAAAATAAATTAGTTAATAAATCAAATAATTTTATGACAATAATAAATTTTGTTATATGTATTATATTAATGATAATTAGTATACATGCTATCATTACTGAATCAAGTCTTATGATGGTAAGAGATGTACCTGTAGTAACTGGTTTGTTGATTGTAGCTTTATGTATATTTAATGAATTGATTTTGAAGACCAAGTTAGGTCAGGATTTTAGAAGTGTTGGGCAAAGTCAGCAAATAGCTGAAGTATCTGGTATAAATGTAGATAGAACAAGAATAATTGCTACTATTATGTCTACAGTTTTAGCCTCATGGGGACAAATTATGTTTTTACAAAATATGGGGACTTTAAATACATATAACGCCCATACGCAAATAGGTATGTTTTCAGTTGCATCAATATTAGTTGGTGGTGCTTCTACGCAAAATGCAAAGGTAAGCAATGCACTGTTAGGTACAATACTATTTAATTCGATGTTTATAATGTCGCCTGAAATAGGTCAATCATTATTTGGTAATGCATTGTTAGGTGAATATTTCAGAACGTTTATGGTTTACGGAGTAATAGGTCTTGCATTAGGATTACATGTATGGAGATCGAATAAAAAAGGTAAGATAACATTAGACGGAGAAGAATAATAAAATATATATCAATGTAGAATAAAAGATGGATTTGAGTTTCAAACTCAAATCCATCTTTTAAATTTATAATAACATTTCAATTATCATTCTATAACTTGCATAAATTTTAACTGAGTAGTATAATCAGAGAAACTTAAAGTTTGGAGGAAATAAATGAAAGATAACATATTGATTTTAGCAATAGAATCATCCTGTGATGAAACAGCTGCAGCTATAGTTGAAAATGGCAGAAATGTTTTATCAAATATAATATCATCTCAAATAGAAATACATAAGCAATTTGGTGGTGTTGTGCCAGAAGTTGCTTCTCGTAAACATATAGAAAATATAAATCAAGTAGTACAAGAGGCATTAATAGAAGCTAATATAACTCATAATGAGATAGATGCAATTGCAGTTACATATGGACCGGGTTTAGTTGGAGCTTTATTAGTAGGAATTAATTTTGCGAAAGGATTATCTTATGCTTGGGAAAAACCTTTAATTGGGGTTAATCATATTGAAGGTCATATATGTGCCAATTATATTGAAAATAAGACATTAAGACCTCCATATATATGTCTTGTTGTATCTGGAGGCCATACAGATTTAGTTTATGTTAAAGATTATGGTGAATATGAAATAATGGGTAAGACAAGAGATGATGCTGCTGGAGAAGCCTATGATAAAATAGCAAGAGCAATAGGTTTTGGTTATCCAGGAGGTCCACTAATTGATAAAGCAGCTAAAATGGGGAATAAAGAGGCAATTAAGTTCCCAAGAGTTGTAATTGATGACGATACGTTGGATTTTAGTTTTAGTGGTTTAAAATCAGCCGTTTTAAATTATATTCATAACAATGAACAAAAAAATATTGCTGTAATTCCGGAAGATATAGCTGCAAGTTTTCAAGAAGCTGTAGTAGAAGTACTTGTATACAAAACAATGAAAGCAGCTAAATTGAAAAAATGTAAAACTATAGTATTAGCAGGAGGGGTAGCATCTAATAGTCGATTAAGAGAGTTAATGCAAAAAGAATCTACTAAGCATAATTATGAATTTACTAAGCCGTCATCAATTTTTTGTACTGATAATGGAGCGATGATAGGGAGCGCAGGATATTATAAATATTTAAAAAGTGAATTTGCTAATTCATCATTAAATGCAACTCCGAATTTAAAACTTGCAAAATAGTAAACACAAAAATAACAAAAAGTTATCAACAGTTGTGGATAAAGCTGTTGATACAGTAATATAGCAAAGAAGTTATTCACAAGTTATTAACAATAGGTGGATAACTTCTTTTAAATTTCTTGAATTTCGGTCCACTTTTTATATAATTCATCTAATTCCATTTTTATTATGTTTAATTTTTCATTTATTTCTATAAATAAATTTTTGTCGTCATATGTCGAAGGTTGACATAATGCAAGTTCTAATTCAGAAATTTTATATTCATGCATTTCAATTTGTTCTTCTAGGACTTTCAAATTTTTTTCTTGTTGCTGTCTTTCTCTAATCAATTCTCTTTCTTTTTTTTTCTCTGCGTTGATTTGAGTTTTAGTTTTTGTCACTTCTAAATCTTCTTCAACTTCATCAAGCTCAGCCTTTTTTTCAAGATAATAATTATAGTTACCTAAGTATTCGAAAATTCCATCATTAGACATATCATATATTTTATTTGCAACTTTATTTAGAAAATATCTGTCATGTGATACGACAAGAAGTGTACCTTCATAATTCACTAATGAATCCTCTAGTACTTCCTTTGAATCTATATCTAAATGGTTTGTTGGTTCATCCATCAATAAAAAGTTAGCTTTTGAAGTCATGAGCTTCAAAAGTGATAATCGGCTTTTTTCGCCTCCGCTTAAGTCACCAATAATTTTATATAAATCATCTCCAGTAAATAGAAATTGTGCCAACATTGTTCGTATGTCATAATAATTAAGCATAGGATTGTCGTCCCATATTTCATCAATAACTGTTTTATCATTGTTTAAATTAGTTTGTTCCTGATCATAATATCCAATGTTTACATAATGACCCAATGTCAATTCACCAGAATATTCATCTATTTTTTTAGCAATTATCTTTAATAATGTAGATTTACCGATACCATTTGGACCTATTATTCCTACTCGGTCTTTTTTAAATATACTCATATTTATATTTTTGAAAATAATATGTTCACCAAAACTTTTTCCCAAATTGTTCACCTTTAAAACATCTTGACCGCTTTTAAGCTTTGGTGTAAACCTTAATTTAACCTTCTTAGATTCAATATTAGGTTTGTCCATCCTTTTTATTTTATCTAAAGTTTTTTGCCTACTAAATGCTTGTCTAATATTCCTTTTGCTTCCATAGGAGTGGAGGCGTTTAATCATTTCTTCTTGTTTTGCTATCTCTTTTTCATATTCATCATATTTTTTTGTTTCTAATTCAATTTCTATTTTGCGTTTATTCATAAATTCTGAGTAATTTCCATTATATGATTTTAATGTTTTGTTTTCCATTAAAAATATTTTATTAACAGTATTATCAAGAAAATATCTATCATGAGATATTATAATAACTGTTCCTTTAAAGTCTTTTATATATTTTTCTAACCATGATATGGCATTAATATCTAAATGGTTTGTGGGTTCATCTAATAATATTATATCAGCTCTTTCTAATAAAAGCTTTGCAAGCATAACCCTGCTTTTTTGTCCTCCGCTTAATAAATTAATAGGCTGATTAAACTCAACTTCTGAAAAACCAAGTCCTTTTAGTACACCTTTAATTATGCTTTTATAACTATAACCATCAGCTTCTTCAAACCGTTCATTCAATTTAGCATAAGTATTCATTAAAGTTTCAAGCTCATTAGAATCATCTTCTTCTGTAAAAGTACTAATTTTATTTTCTAAATTACGCATATCTTGTTCTAGTTTTATAAGTTCACTAAAAATAGTGAGCATTTCATCTATTATGCTTTTGTTACTTTCTATTGTAGTATTTTGCTTTAAATACCCAAGTTTTTTACCTTTTGCTTTAAAAATGGTACCAGAATCTGGTTCTAAATTTTCTGTTAATATATTAAATAATGTAGTTTTGCCTGAACCGTTCAGTCCGATTAATCCTACATTTTCATTATCATTTATAGTAAAAGAAATATTTTCTATTATATTTTCAACTGTATAAGCTTTCGTAACATCATTACAAGATAAAACTATCATTTAAACAGTCCTTTCTATATTTTGAATAAGTTTATTGTATATAATTTTATATTTTAAATTTGACTATTTGATTATATCAATTTTATTGATACTTATCAATTGCATTATAACGATGTATAAAGATAAGCGATTTTGTATGAAACTACTTACAAAATATAATCGTAGTTAATTAATAATTGCTCTTACATAATAAAAGTAAAGTATCATAAATGTTTAAAAGAGAATTTATTAAAATTCTCCTTGTATGTTCATTCATTTCTTCTTTTCCAAAGTAAATAATGTTATTATTATCTAACTCAAAAATAACGTATTCTAAATACTTTTTATAATCTAATTCAAATTCTTGGGATAAGCTTTTCGGGAGGTCAGTTACACCTAAAATAAAATCCGTTGAAACATCAAAATATTTGGATATTTTAATTATTAATTCAATTCCTGGTTTTCTTTTGCCACTTTCATATAGTGAAACTGTTGATTCTGAAATGCCAAAGATTTTACTAAATTCTTTTGCGGTGAGTTTGTTTTTAATACGTATTTGACGAATCCTCTCATTATAATTCATAATATCGCCAACTTCCTTTTGCAAATTGATTACAAAAAGTCACCTCATAACTTTTTGAGTGTTAATCTAATTATAATGTAGACTTTGATAAAAAACAACAAAAAATTGCAAAAAGTAAATATATTTGATAATTATTGACAAAATGCAAAGTATGTTTTATTATTTAATAATACAATATAAGTTTTTTTATATAGAAGAATTGAATATTAATACGGGGGGTATTAAATTGGAATTCATCGTTGATAATTATCTTAGTATATCTAATTTTGAGTTATTATTGAATTATATTCATGAAAACACAACACAAGATGAAATTTATAATAAGCATCTATTAATTACTATAATTGGATGTATCGAAGGAAATATACAATTGGAGTTGCAAAATAATTCATTCCATATGTATTTCAATGGATATAATATTGATGGTAAAGATAAAATAGATTGTGATAATTACATTTTGTCCAGTATTTATAATAATATAAAAGTTAATAGTGATTTAAATGATTTTATAATTAAATATTTTGACTTATGGCATGGACATAATGAGAATTCAGATTTTCTTTATGATAAGTATCATAAGGACTATTTAAAAGAAAACTTTCAAATATTGTTATATGCTATAAAAGAAGATATTAAAAAGGCAGGGAATATTAAGGATAATGATAATTTAAATAAATATCAATTATTGTTAAATGATTTAATTGATAAATTTTGCAGAAATTAATTAAAAGGTATTGACATAAGTAAAAAATTAGTATAAAGTACTTTCTAATAAATGAATATTTACTTCTTATCAAGAGAGATGGAGGGAGCGGCCCTTTGAAGTCTCGGCAACCTACAGTTTACTGAAAGGTGCTAATTCCGACAAAGTATAACTTTGAGAGATGAGGAGATGATTATATTAATCCTCTCTTCAAGGGGATTTTTTATTTTGCTGTGCAAGAAGCGATATTCCTTTAAATATAATTTATTCAGGGAGGAAATATGAAAAGTAATTTTAAAAACATTGAATCTAAATTAGTGCAATCTTTAGAAGAATTTGAAGAAGGGGAATCTAGAGTATATCCATTAATCCAAAGTACTACTTATAATTATAAAGATCCAGATTATGTTGCTGGTTTATTTGATTTAACTGAAACTGGACATATGTATTCAAGAATTAGCAACCCAACTGTAGCTGCTTTTGAGAATAAAATAGCTCAATTGGAAGGGGGTGTTGGAGCTGTAGCTGTTTCTTCTGGGCAGGCTGCTACAACGATGGCTATATTAACTATTTGTAACTCCGGTGATCATATAGTTGCTGCTTCTACAATATATGGAGGAACTTTTACATTACTAGCTTCAAGTTTGAAGAATTTAGGTATTGAAACAACTTTTATAAATCCAGATAATACAGAGGATGAAATAATAGCTGCATGTAAGGAGAATACAAAGGCAATTTTTGCAGAAACAATAGGAAATCCAGGGTTGAACATATTAGATTTTTCTAAATTTTCTAAAATAGCTATAAAAGTAGGTGTTCCTTTAATAGTTGATAATACAATAGCTACACCATATTTATGTAGGCCGTTTGAATATGGTGCTAATATAGTTGTACATTCGACTACAAAATATATTGATGGTCAAGCTACAGCAGTTGGTGGAGTAGTAGTTGATGGAGGAAATTTCGATTGGAATAATGGAAAGTTTCCAAATATGGTTGAACCTGATCAAAGCTATCATGGACTAAGTTATTTTGAGAAATTTAAGGAAACTGCTTATATAACTAAGGCTAGAACCCATATATTAAGAGATTTTGGTTCTACTATGAGTGCGTTTAATGCTTTTATATATTTGAGAGGACTTGAAACTCTTCATATCAGAATGGATAGACATAGTGAAAATGCATTAAAGATAGCTGAGTTTTTAGAAAATCATGAAAATGTTCTATGGGTTAATTATCCAAAGTTAAAAAGTAGTTCTTATTTTGAATTAGGAAATAAATATCTTCCAAAGGGTGGAAGTGGAATAATCTTGTTTGGAGTCAAAGGTGGAGCTGAAGGTGGAAGACAGTTTACTAAAAAGTTGAAATGGATAAATAGTGTAGTTCATTTAGGGGATGTTAGAACATGTGTACTTCATCCTGGTAGTACAACACATAGACAGCTGTCTGAAGAAGAACAAATAGCAGCAGGAGTTATGCCTGAAGCAATAAGATTAAATGTAGGAATTGAAAATATAGATGACATTATAGCGGATTTAGAACAAGCGCTTAAATAAGTGTCACGGGACGCATACAATGCGTCCCCTACAATATGTATGCATTGCATGCATACCGCAGAACGTTACGACCCCAACGTAGGGTATGCATTGCATGCATACCGCGACACGTCCGCACCCGCGACAAATAGAAAGGAGCATATATGCCAGTTATAATACCAACAGAACTACCTGCTTACGATATAATGAAAAATGAGAATATTTTTGTCATGAATAAAAATAGAGCTGAAGGTCAGGATATTAGACCCTTAGAAATTGCTCTTGTAAATCTTATGCCAACGAAAATTGAGACAGAAACTCAATTTGTAAGACTTTTATCAAATTCCCCAATACAAATAAATGTTGAATTTGTTCATACCGTAACTCATAAAGCAAGGAACATTTCTGAGAGCCATATGAATAATTTTTATAAGAATATTAAGGAAATAAAATATAACAAATATGATGCTATGATAATTACTGGAGCGCCTGTTGAGTTAATGGAATATGAAGAAGTAGATTATTGGGAAGAAATAAAGGAAATATTGGATTTTTCTTTAACAAATGTAACTTCAACAATGTATATATGTTGGGGTGCACAAGCAGCTCTTTATCAC
This sequence comes from Sedimentibacter sp. MB31-C6, assembly GCF_035934735.1. NCBI lineage: Bacteria > Bacillati > Bacillota > Tissierellia > Sedimentibacter > Sedimentibacter sp. MB31-C6. The sequence continues at coordinate 544,118 of NZ_CP142396.1, read as the reverse complement.
TTTTATAAACTACAAAAAAAGATGCTTAATGCTAAAATATTTGGTGTATTTGAACATGAAAAAAAGCATGAAACTTGCATGCTTTTAAATGGTTTTGATGATATTTTTTATGTACCTCATTCTAGGCATACAGAGGTAACTAAAGAAGATATAAAATCAGTTAGTGAACTTGCTATATTAGCAGAATCTAAAGATGCTGGAGTTCATATTGCTACTACGGATGACTACAGTAAAATTTTTGTTATGGGCCATTCTGAATATGATTCATTAACTTTGAAAAATGAATATGATAGGGATGTTAGTCAAGGTAAATCAATTAATATACCTATTAATTATTACCCTGGAAATGATCCAACAAAATCTCCTTATGTAAAATGGAGGAGCCATGCTAATTTGCTTTTTAAAAATTGGATTAACATTATTTACCAAGAAACACCATTTGATATAAACGAAATTGGAGGACATCGATAATTTGTTTACGCCGAAGGGGGACATAGGTCACCCTAGCGTCGTTGCGAAGTGACTCTTTTTATATGTTATAATTGAGTTAAAGACTATGTATTTAAAAAAAAGACTTGTTAACTACTAAACTATTGTATAAAATAGTATAGAATGAATTTTTTAGGAGGAATTTATGGGAAAATTATTTGGTACAGATGGAGTTAGAGGTATTGCGAACAAGGATTTATCAGCAGATTTAGCATATAAATTAGGTCGGATTGGAGGATATTTTCTTACAAAAGGAAAAAGAAGACCCAAAATGGTGGTAGGAATGGATACACGAATATCTGGAGATATGCTTGAAGGGGCATTGTCAGCTGGTTTAAATGCAGCTGGAATTGATGTATTGTATCTTGGGATTTTACCAACTCCTGCTGTAGCGTGTATGATAAGGATATTAGATGCTGATGGCGGGGTTATGATATCTGCATCTCATAATCCTGTAGAATATAATGGTATTAAGTTTTTTAATGAAGATGGATTTAAATTAACAGATGAAACTGAAAATTCAATAGAAGAATATATATTAAATGATTTAGATATAGATTATATACCAACTGCTGGAGAAGTAGGCAGAAAAATAAAAATTGAAAATCCTGTTAGAAAATATATGGATTATTTAAAAGAAACTATTGATGTAGATTTTAAAGGACTTAAAGTAGCTGTTGATTGTGGGAATGGTGCTGTTTATAAGGCTGCTCCAGAACTTTTATATGAACTAGGTGCTCAAGTATATGTAATGCATAATGATCCAAATGGTATTAATATTAATGTAAATTGTGGGTCAACAAACACTAAGGAAATACAGAAACTAGTACTGGAAACAGGAGCAGATGTAGGATTATCTTTTGATGGCGATGCTGATAGATTAATAGCAGCTGATGAAAACGGAAATATTGTAGATGGGGATCATATTCTTGCCATTTGCGGTATTCATTTAAAAGAAAAAGGACAATTGAAAAATAACGCTATTGTTGGTACAGTTATGACTAATATGGGACTTGACTTATGTTTGAAAGAGAAAAATATTGATATAGTTAAAACGAAAGTTGGAGATAGATATGTTCTTGAAGAAATGTTAAAAAACCAGCATCCCTTAGGTGGAGAACAATCTGGTCATATAATTTTTTTAGATCATAATACTACTGGAGATGGATTATTAACAGCAATTCAGATATTAAGTATTGTTAAGGAAAAAAATACAAAACTTTCAAAACTTTCATCAGTTATGAAGGATATGCCACAAATTCTTGTTAACGCTTCAGTAGTTGAGGAAAAGAAAAATGAATATTTATATGATGAAGTTATTAAGAATAAAATTGAAAATATAGAAAATCATTTTCATGGAACTGGTAGGGTTTTAATAAGACCATCAGGAACAGAACCCCTAGTTCGGGTAATGATAGAAGGTCAAAATCAAGAAGAAATAGAACGTTATGCAAATGAACTGGCAGAATTATTAGAAGAAAGATTAAAATAGTAATAGATTAGAATATATAAGTAGTAGTTGAGCTTGTTTTTTAAAAATTAAAAGGTATTTGCATATATGGTATGTAGATGGATCTTTCTTTTGGCTGATAATAGACAACTATTGATTTCAATTTAAAATTAAGATAGGGAGATAATACTTTTCCTGCCCTTTCATTAATTGCATTAATATCTATATGTTTTTTCGGACGTTGTTTTGCAATAGTTAAATGCGGTATAAATTCTCTATTTTCTTTTTGAATATTCAATCCTTTATAAATGCTTTCATGTAAGTCTATGAGATTAGGAGAATTAACGTTAACAAATAAAACCCTATTTCCAAATTGTCCTAGTTTATTTAGTTCAATTTGGAAGGGTTTAGTTTTATTACAGATATCGATAACCTTATTAATAAATATGTCATCATCTGGCAATGCAGGTGGTGGAATTAATGTTATATGAGGTTCAGTCGTAAAAAATCTACATTCTGCACGTAACATTTCAATTTTAGTTTTGTATTTTAGCGGAATTTGAATACCGATGAAATATTTCATATAAATAATCCTTTCTGTGATATACTAATATAGTATAAGTTATAAAAAAAGTCAAGATATAAAATTATATTTTAATCAAGAAAATTTATTTTTTTACGGTGAATTATTATGGACTATATGGATTTTACGGATTTTACAAATTTAATTTTAAAATATGTTGAGCAAGGTGGTCCTTTATTAGGGATTGCCTTTCCTATAATAGAAGCATTTTTACCATTTTTGCCATTAGTAGCATTTGTTATAATTAATGTTAGTGTTTTTGGATTTTTTGCAGGATATATTTACTCTTGGATTGGTAATTGTTTAGGCTCATTTTTCTTATTTTTATTTCTTAGAAAAGTAGGAGGAAAAAGAATTGAGAAAAGAATTAATAAAAGTAAATATAAAGGTACTTTAGAAAAAATAAAAAGAAAAAATTTTACTGTGCTTTTTTTCTTTTATTGTTTTCCTTTTACTCCTTCTTTTTTAATAAGTGGAGCGGCTGCATTGACTAATATGAGTACTAGATTGTTTTTAATAACATTATTACCTGGAAAGTTTGTTATGTTGTTGTCCCTAGCATTTATTGGACAAAATGTAAGATCATTTTTTTATAACCCAATAAAGTCAATCACATTTATAATAATTATAATTATTATAAATGTGATTAGTAAATTTGTTCTTGAAAAATATGAAAAATATCATAGAAATAGTTAGTTCAATTTCTTTTTTACGTTGTTTACTAAGCGCATTGATTTAGGATTATTTAGTTTTTGAGATAGCTCGTAAGCAATGTCAAAGTGTTTTTTTGCCTCTATTAAATTATTTTTCTTAATATTAATTAATGCAGAGTAACACTCTGCCATATCTCTACCCCAAATGGCTCCAAATTTATTAAATAATTCAATTGATTTATTTATATATATCTCTGCTTCATCATATTTTCCCTTTTCATATAAAATTTGTCCTGCATTAGAATAGAAGATTTCCATTCCTTTTAAAATTCCATTTTCAGTACACAAATCTATAGATTTCTTAAAGTAATCTAATGCAGAATCATATCTTTTTAAGTCCTTATTCATTTGACCAAGATAATTATAGCATGCAGAAATACTTAAATTATATTTATTATTTATGTTATTTAAACTTGAGAATATATTTATTGACTCATGTAAAAGATTAGTTGCTTCATCATATTTTTTGATTTTAATATAATATAGGCCTTTTAATCTTAGAATTATACCTCTTTCTTCGATATTATCATTTTTTTCTAACAAATTAAGACTTTTGTTAATATATTTAAACATTACTGGAATATTGTTTATCTGTATACTATAAAAAATCATTTGTTTATAATTGCTTAACAAATAAATATTATTATCAAGTTTTTCAGCTATTCGCATACTGCTATCAATATTTTTAAGTCCTTTTTCATACTCTCCTTTTGTTATATAATACCTACCAGATAAATAAGTAATTTCCATTTTAATTTTGAAATATTCTGTATCATTTTGATTCAGAGTATTTAGTTCATTTGATATTTCTAAAAGATTTTTTTCTACATTAAATATACTATTGAACTCAGTAGCGTTACTTGAATCTGAAGTAAAGACAGGGTATGTTTCATGATATATTGTATAAAAATTTGTTAAGTTTTCTACTTTGTATTTTAGGTATTTAAATTTATTACCACATTTATTAAAATGGTATATTAAATTAGTATATAAATGTTTATTACCTGAAGATTTGAAACGTTCTTCAAAATAAAGTGCTATTTTTTCATGTAATATTTGTTTTTTACCTACAGATTGATTATCATAAATATATTCTCTTATTTTTTGATGAGTAAAGCTATAAAAAATCTCTTTTTCTGTGATTATTTCTCTTACTAAATTTTTTTCTTGTAAGGATTCGATAATATCGAAAATTTGCAATTCATCATAAGGAAGTAGCATTTTAAGAAAGTCAATACTGACCTTATCAAAAAATAAAGATATATTATTTAAAACTAATTTTTCATTTTTTGTTAAATCTACAATTCTGCTTTTAATAATATTAGTAGCTTTAGATGATAACTCTTTAGTATAACCCTTTTCTTGTATAACTTTTAAAAGTTCAATTAAAAATAATGCATTACCTTCAGTATCATTATATATATTACTTAAAAAATCGCTGTTAGATTCCATATGAGGGAGGTAATCAGAAACAATATTTTTAACATCATCAAAAGAGAATCTTTTCAACATTATTTTTATAATCAAATCTCGATTAAGTAAGGGTGTAATAAATTTAGATAAATTGTTTTCATAATCATCTCTATATGCACCAATTAAAATAATATTGTTATTTTTAAAATGAGTAATTATATTTAGTAACAGAATTTTACTCATTTTATCCATCCATTGTATATCATCAAAAAAGATTATAATTTTTTTCTTTTCCAATAGTTTTTCAAATAACTGAAAAATTGCTTCAACAGCTAATTCGTATCTTGTAGTGTCAATTTGTTCAATATTATCAACGCTTTTACTGCTTAGTTTTTTATTAAACGAAGGAAATACATAACTTATAACTTGCTCTTGAGCGGGATTAATATAAATTTTATTATCTTTTACATAGTTTCCAAGAATTTTAAATATATTATGCCAAGGTTTAAGGAAAAAGTCTTCTTCAGCGTTATAACAAGTAGATTTTAATATAATATTTTTAGTTTTATCAATTGAAAATATTATTTTGTTTAATAATGCCGTTTTACCAATGCCAGCTTCGCCTGATATTAACATGGAAGAGCCGTAATTATTGTAAAAATTATTTAAGTTATTGTTTATTCTATAAAGTTCATTATATCTACCATAAAAATAAGATTGTGAATTTTTTGAAAATACAGATGAGTCTTTTAATTTTAATATTTCTTCAAACATTTTTTTTGTATGTATTTCTGGTTCTATATCTAATTCATTTTTCAAGGTATCAGTTAAATCATAATATAGTTTTACAGCTTTATTGTAATCTCCGGATAATGCGTAAATTTTCATTAAATATCTATATGTTTTCTCGTTGAAAGGGTCATTACTTATTAATATATTGCTATACTTTTGGATACTTTTAAAATCTCCCATATTTACGAGTTCATTGACCTTTTCAGATATAGCTTTAATATAGATGTTTTTGAAATCATTTTTCTTTTCCAACATCCAACTTTCAAATTCATAGCAATTTTTAATAGTAAAATTATCTAAGAAATCGCCGTTATATTTATTAAGAATGTTAGAAAGTGTTATATCATCAGTGTCAATAATTATATTAACTTTATTATTAAATTCTATAATAGATTTTGATATAGATGAAAATAAATTGTCGCAAAGTGTTTTTTTAATTTTATAAATAGCATCTCTTAAATTTTTCCTAGCAGTTTTTTCATCATTATCTGCCCAAAAAATATTTATAGCTTCTTCTCTAGTGATTTTTTTATTAATGCAAACATAATAAAATAAGCCCTCTGCTTTTTTGTAAGGGAAATATACTTCTTCATCATTTAATTTTACTATCGGAGAACCAAGTAAATTAACAATTATAGTATTCATGTGCACCTACTTTTATATTTTTAATTAATAATATACTTTATAGTAAATTAGGGGTATAATTATTCCGCCTCCAATGAAATTTCCTATAGTAACGGGTAATAAATTATTTATTAAAATATTTACCCAAGATATAGAAGAATCAAAAATTGCGCCCATTGGTAGAAAAAACATATTTGCAATACAATGTTCATAACCACATAAAACAAATAGTAATATTGGAAACCAGCAACCTAAAATTTTACCAGAGGTATCTTTTGCTGATGTTGCAAACCAAACTCCTAATGTAACAAGTATGTTACATAGTATTCCTTTAGTTAATGCTTCAACAAATGGCATAGAAATTTTGGCTTTTGATAAAGCAATAATAGCATTTATTAATGATTGATTACTATAAACCCCTCCATTATAGATAAGATAAACTATAATTAATGAACCTATGAAGTTACCTAAATAAACAAGTACCATAGTTTGCAAATAATCTTTAACTTTAATTTGTTTATGTACAAGACCAAATGTCATTAAACAATCTCCAGTAAATAATTCTCCACCTACGATTACAATAAGCATTAAACCTATTGGGAAAATCGCTGCTCTGAGGAAGGTGTTATCATATGCAGTCATAAAACCTTGAGCGCCAAGAGATATAAAAACTCCTGCCATAATACTCAATAATAGTTTTTTTCTTATAGACATGGAAGTTTTATTTAATGAAGAATTGATAAGAGCTTCAGTAGTTTCTTTAGGTGTTAAACAAATATTACTCATTTCTTAACCTCCTTTAAAGAATTAATATTTTTCTATGTACAATCAATACTATATAATGATATATTATTATTAAGACAAAATCAAATGGTATTAAGCAATTTATGTACAATATGAAAATGATATCTGTAGACGTTTTTTAGACGGCTATTATATATCATAGAAAAAAATATACTTTAGGAGGCTTTTATGTCAAAAAAATTCTTAAGCGACATCGAAATCGCTCAACAAGCACGTATGGAAGTAATTAATAATGTATGCGATAAATTTGGTGTGCCTAGTCAATATGTAGAGAATTACGGTAAGTACAAGGCAAAAATCGACTTTAAATATTTACAGAATGAATTAAAAAATGAAGAAGACTCTAAATTAATTCTTGTTACTGCAATTAATCCTACTCCTGCTGGTGAAGGCAAGACAACAACTACAATAGGATTAGGAGATGCATTATCAAAATTGGGTAAAAAAGCAGCAATAGCTTTGAGAGAACCGTCTTTAGGACCTGTATTTGGGGTTAAGGGTGGAGCTGCAGGAGGTGGTTATGCCCAAGTTATACCAATGGAAGATATAAATCTTCACTTTACTGGAGACTTCCATGCTATAGGTGCAGCAAACAATTTATTAGCAGCAATGCTAGATAATCATATTCATCAAGGTAACAAGCTAAATATTGATACTAGAAAAATAGTATGGCGAAGAGCAGTTGATATGAATGATAGACAGTTAAGAAATGTTATTGATGGTCTTGGTGGAAAAGCTAATGGAGTACCTAGAGAAGATGGTTTTGACATAACTGTTGCTTCAGAAGTAATGGCCATATTCTGTCTTTCAAACGATATATTAGATTTAAAGGACAGATTATCAAAGATTGTTGTTGCATATAACAGAGATGGTGAACCTGTAACTGCTGGACAGTTAAATGCTCATGGCGCAATGGCTGCTTTGTTGAAGGAAGCTATTAAACCAAATATTGTACAGACTTTAGAAGGAACGCCAGCATTCATTCATGGTGGACCTTTTGCAAATATCGCCCATGGATGTAATAGTGTTATAGCAACTAAGATGGCTAGTAAAATAGCAGATTACACTATTACTGAAGCAGGTTTTGGAGCAGATTTAGGAGCTGAAAAGTTTATTGATATAAAATGCCGTATGACAGGTTTAAAGCCAGATGCTGTAGTTATTGTAGCAACTGTAAAAGCATTAAAGTATAATGGTGGTGTTTCTAAATCAGACTTAGGAGAAGAAAATATTAATGCACTTGATAAAGGATTACCAAATCTTTTGAAACATGTTGAAAACATAACTCAGGTATTTAAATTACCTGCAGTTGTAGCTATAAACAAATTTCCAACAGATACAGATGCTGAGTTAAATTTAATAAAAAGTAAATGTGAAGAATTAGGCGTTAATGTATCTATTTCTGAAGTTTGGGCAAAAGGTGGAGAAGGTGGAATCGACCTTGCAAATGAAATATTGAAACTTACTGAAAATAAAAGCAACATGGAATATGCATATGATTTAAAATTATCTATTAAAGATAAAATTAAATCAATTGCTAATAAACTTTATGGTGCAGATGATGTAGAATTTACATCGAAAGCTAATAAAGAAATTGCTAATTTTGAAAAATTAGGTTTTGATAAATTACCTATATGTATGGCTAAAAATCAATATTCATTAACAGATGATGCAAAAGTTTTGGGAAGACCTACAGGATTTAATATAACAATTAGAGATTTAACAATTTCTGCTGGCGCAGGATTTATTGTAGCTTTAACAGGAGATGTAATGAAAATGCCTGGTTTGCCTAAAGTACCTGCTGCAGAAAAAATTGATGTAGATGTTGATGGAAAAATAACAGGATTATTCTAATATAGATTAAAAAAATGCACTGGAAAGTTTCCAGTGCACCTTGCCTCTTAAACAAAAAAATTATGCCTTGCGGCATAATTAAAATATTTATAAAAAACAAGGGGGAGAGGGTATTTCATAAGCTAAATTATTTAGCTTATAATAGAATTATAAAACAGCAAGCTTTAAGTTATCTTAAGTACTTAGACGATTTTTCGACGATAATAATATATAATATAAATAAAAAATTGGAGGTATATTATGGTTAATAATTTAGACATATCTAGTGCTATGACAATAAAATTAGATGACAAACTTCCTGAATATCCAAAATTTAAGGAAAAAGTAAGAAGAGCTCCTAAAAGAGATCTTACATTAAATGATAGAGAAATTAAACTTGCGCTTAAAAATGCTTTAAGATACGTACCTGAAAACCTACATGAGATATTGGCACCTGAATTTTTAGATGAATTAATGGAACACGGACGAATTTACGGATATAGGTTTATGCCTAAAGAAAGAATTTATGGTAAACCTATTGATGAATATAAGGGAAAATGTGTTGAAGGCAAAGCTTTTCAAGTTATGATTGATAATAACTTGGATCATGAAGTAGCTCTGTATCCATATGAACTTGTTACATATGGTGAAACTGGTCAAGTGTGTCAAAACTGGATGCAATATCAGTTGCTTAAGAAGTATTTAGAAGAATTAACTGATGAACAAACCCTTGCAGTTATGTCAGGACATCCTTTAGGATTATTTAAATCTCATAAAACAAGTCCAAGAGTAATTTTGTCAAATGGTTTAATGATTGGTATGTTTGATAATCCACATGATTGGGCAAAAGCTACTGCCATGGGAGTTTCTAGTTATGGGCAGATGACTGCAGGAGGCTGGATGTATATAGGACCTCAAGGTATTGTACATGGGACTTTTAATACTTTGATTAATGCTGGAAGAAAAGAACTTGGAATACCAGGAGATAAGGATTTAGCAGGACATTTATTTATCACATCAGGACTTGGTGGTATGAGTGGTGCCCAACCAAAGGCTGTTGAAATTGCTAATGGAGTTGGTATAATTGCAGAAGTTGATTATTCTAGAATCGAAACTAGATTTAATCAAGGCTGGGTATCTAAAATAACTGATGATTTAGAGGAAGCATTTGAAATAGCTAAAAAATATATGGATAAGAAACAAACTATATCTATTGCTTATCACGGTAATATTGTTGATTTATTAGAATATGCGGTAAATAATAACATACAGGTAGATTTACTATCAGATCAGACTTCATGTCATGTACCGTATGATGGTGGTTATTGTCCAAAGGGACTTACTTTTGATGAAAGAACTGAATTATTAAATAATGATAGAGAAAAATTTGCTGAATATGTTAATAAATCATTAGGTGAGCATTTTAGAGCAGTTAAAACTTTAGTAGAAAGAGGAACATATTTCTTTGACTATGGAAATGCATTTATGAAGGCTGTTTTTGATTCTGGTGTAAAGGAAATAGCTAAAAATGGTGTTGATACAAGTGAAGGCTTTATATTTCCGTCATACGTAGAGGACATTATGGGGCCAATGTTATTTGATTACGGATATGGACCTTTCAGATGGGTATGTTTAAGTGGAAAGACTGAGGATTTAAGGAAGACTGATCAGGCAGCTATGTCTGTAATAGACCCAAATAGAAGAGGTCAAGATAGAGACAACTATATATGGATTAGAGATGCAGAAAAAAATCAATTAGTTGTTGGAACACAAGCAAGGATATTGTATCAAGATGCTTTAGGAAGAAGAGACATTGCTTTGAAATTTAATGAAATGGTTAGAGAAGGGGTAGTAGGCCCTATTATGTTAGGCCGTGACCATCATGATACTGGCGGTACTGATTCTCCTTTTAGAGAAACATCAAATATATATGATGGAAGTAATGTAACAGCCGATATGGCAATTCATTGTTATGCAGGAAATGCAGCAAGAGGAATGAGTCTTGTTGCACTTCATAACGGCGGTGGAGTTGGAATAAGCAAGTCTATTAACGGTGGTTTCGGAATGGTTCTAGATGGTAGTGAAAGAGTTGATGATATTCTTAAAAAATCTATTCCTTGGGATACAATGGTTGGTGTATCGAGAAGAAGTTGGGCAAGAAATGAACATTCAATAGAAACTACAATTGAATACAACAAGAAATTCGATGGACAAGATCATATAACTATTCCATTTGTAGCAAATGATGACTTAATCGAAAAAACATTAAATAATTATAATCAATAGGAGAGTAAAAATGAACAGCATTGTAGAGTGTGTACCTAATTTTAGTGAAGGTAGAGATTTAAATAAGGTAGAAAAGATACTTGACGTATTTAGAGGAAAGAAAAATGTTAAACTCTTAGATTATTCAAGTGACGAAGATCATAACAGAACAGTTGTAACTGTTGTAGGTGAACCTGAGCAGTTAAAAATGACCATAATTGAAGCAATAGGAAAAGCAGTTGAATTAATCGACTTGAATCAACATGAAGGTCAACATCCTCGTATGGGTGCAGTTGATGTAGTTCCATTTATTCCAATAAAAAATGTAACAGTTGAAGAAGCAGACAAGTTAGCAAAAGAAGTTGCTAAAGAAGCTTCAGAAAAATTTGATTTACCTTTTTTTCTTTATGAAAAATCAGCAACTGCTTTACATAGAGAAAATTTAGCTAAAATAAGAAAAGGTCAGTTTGAAGGTATGGCTGAAAAAATGAAAGATGATATGTGGAAACCTGATTTTGGTCCAAATACTATTCATCCTACTGCTGGTGTAACTGCTATTGGTGCAAGGATGCCGCTAGTTGCATTTAATGTAAATCTTTCTACTAACAATCTTGAAATTGCTAATAAAATTGCTAAACAAGTAAGACATTTAAGTGGTGGATTTAGATATGTAAAGGCTATTGGTATTGAACTGGAAGATAGAGGAATAGTTCAAGTATCTATGAATATGACTGATTATACAAAAACTTCTTTATACAGAGTATTTGAAACAATTAAAATGGAAGCATCAAGATATGGTGTTAATGTAGTAGGTAGTGAAGTAATAGGACTAGTGCCTATGCAAGCTTTAGTTGATGCCGCAGACTATTATTTACGAATTGAGAATTTTAATATAGATCAGGTTTTAGAAACTAGACTTCAGTAAAATATACATGTCAAATATGAAAAAATAACCCCTACTTATAAGTAGGGGTTAAACTGGATAAAGAAAGGGGAAGAAGGTACATGAGTAAATTGATAATTAAAAATGCATCAGAATTGGTGACATGTAAGGGAAATGGTCCAAAACATGGAAAAGACATGTCAAATATAGAGTTAATTAATAATGGATGTGTTGTTATAGAAGATGATATTATAGTTGATGTTGGCAAAACTGATGATATTTTAAAAAATTACAATTTAAAGGATTATAAAGTTATAGACGCTTCAAATAAAGCTGTTTTACCAGGCTTTATCGATTCTCATACTCACTTAATCTTTGGAGGATATAGAGCAGATGAGTTTTCCTGGAGACTTAGGGGGGACAGTTATATGTCTATTATGGAAAGAGGCGGTGGCATAACAAGTACTGTTCGAGCTACTAGAGATACATCCCTAGAGGAACTTATTGAAGTTGGAAAAAAAAGGTTAGACAAAGTCATTGCTATGGGAGTAACTACTATAGAAGGTAAAAGTGGTTATGGTTTAGATTATGAAACTGAAATAAGGCAATTAGAAGCAATGAAGAAATTAGATGAAGTACATTCAGTAGATATAGTACCTACATTTCTTGGACCTCATAGCGTATTACCTGAATATAAAGGTAAAGAAGATGAGTTTATCGATTTTATGATTAATGATGTATTATCTCGTGTTTCAGAAAAAAAACTTGCCAAATTTGCAGATATATTTTGTGAAAAGAATGTTTTTTCAGTAGAACAGTCTAGAAAGTTTTTAAAATCAGCTAAAGAAGCTGGATTAGATTTAAAAATTCATGCTGATGAAATGGTTCAATTAGGTGGAACTGAGCTTGCAGTAGAACTATCTTGTACTTCAGCTGATCATCTTTTACAAGCATCAGACGAAGGTATAAAAAAACTTGCAAAGTCAAATACAATAGCAACTTTACTTCCTGGTACTGCTTTTAGTTTAAAAGAAGAATATGCAAGGGGCAGATATATGATTGATTCTGGGTGTGCAGTAGCTTTAGCCACAGATTTCAACCCTGGAAGCTGTTTTACAAATTCTATACCATTAATCATTGCTTTAGCAGCTTTACATATGAATATGTCTATAGAAGAAATTATAACTGCTTTGACAATTAATGCTGCAGCAGCTGTAGGAATGAATGATAAAATTGGTAGTATTGAAAAGGGTAAAAAGGCAGATATAATAATTTTGGAGTATCCATCAATACATTTTTTACCGTATCATATCGCAGTGAATATTGTTGAAACAGTAATAAAAAATGGAAAAATAATAAGAGGAGAATAAAGAAATGAAAGATTTAACATTAACTAGTTTCGCAGAACAAGTTGCTTCTGATTCCCCAGTTCCTGGTGGTGGAAGTATGGCTGCTGTTTGTGGTGCCTTTAGTGCAGCATTAGCAGAAATGGTAGCTAACCTCACAAAGGGTAAGAAAAAATATATTGAAGCAGAACCTGAAATGAAAGAAGTTTGTTCAAAAGCTATGGTTTTAAGAAAAAAGCTATTGGATGATATAGAAAGAGACAGTTTTTCTTATAACAAGGTAATGGAAGCATACAAGTTACCTAAAGAAACTGAAGATGAAAAAGAAAAAAGAAAAAATGTAATACAGGAAAGTTTAAAAATAGCTGCATCAGTTCCATTTGAGATAGCTAAAACTGCTTTTGAAATCTTACCATTAGCAGAATCAGTTGTTGCAAGGGGTAATGCAAATGCTGTTACAGATGGACTAATCGCTGGTATGTTAGCAAGGACTGCAGTTTTAGCAGCATTATATAATGTAAAGATTAACCTTGACTCAATAAAAGATGAAAATTTTAGAAATGATTTGTGGAGAAAAGTAAAAGAAATTGAAACAAAAACTATAGAATATGAGAAAAAAATATTGGGTTTATCTCAATTATAATGTATAATATAGGGGACGCAGAAGCGTTCCCTATATTTATTTATTTTAAAATTATGTAAAGGAGTACTCAATGGAAAAAAGAGGAATTGGTAAAATTGCACTTATGCTTGCGCTAACTTCTGGAGATATTGACAACTTAAAGAATTATTACGAAAGTAAAAATTATATAATTTATAAAGGTCAAGCTGGTTCTATGGATGCGAAAAAAATTGTAGCAGCAATTGAAACGGCAGCATCAAGAGAAGATATTATCAAAGAAAATTATCATGAAGAGCATGCTTTATATCATGCAATAATAGAAGCTTTAAGTGGTTATTGCAGGGGACAGGTTACTTTAGGCGAAGTATTAAGAAGTGCAGGGTTAACCTTTACTATAGTGAGAGGTACACTAATAGAAGATGACCTTTCTAGTGGAAAATGGATAGCTGTTGTATTATATGGTCAAATAGGTTCTCCAAGGAGAGGCTTTGAACATGAAGCCATAGGCATGGGCATACAACCTATAGGATAAATTAATCATATTATTGATTGAATATAGACGCTAATATATATTAAGGAGAGTCTTCTAATGAATACATCTTATCTTAAAACTTTTATTGAAGTTATTAATATGAGAAACATATCTAAAACAGCTGAGAAGTTATTTATTACTCAACCTGCAGTATCAAAGCAATTACAATTATTAGAGAAGGACTTTGGAACTACACTTATTAAAAAAAATGGCAGAGAAATTATGCCTACTGAAGAAGGATTAATTTTATACAAATATGCTAAAAGCATTTTAAATGAAGAAGAAGAAATATATTCATTGTTTAAAAATGAAAATAAAATTACAGGTAAATTGACAATATATTCAAGTTCTTTGCCAGCTGACTATTATATACATGATTTAGTTTCAGAATTTAGTACAATTTATCCAGATGTAACATTTTGTATTAAAAAAGTTGATTCAAAAAAAGTATATAGTACTATTGAAAATGGTTTAACAAGTTTTGGATTCACAGGTAATAAGTATAAAAATAATAAAATACAAACTATTTGTATAGCAACAGATGAAGTAGTAATTGTAACTTCAAAGAAAAGAGAAAAAGAATTTAAGGATAAAAGTATAGATATTAAAATGTTAATGTCACAAGACTTTATTATTAGAGAAAAAGGTTCTGCAACCTTACAAATATTTGAAGAATATTTAAAAGAAAATCAACTAAAACTTGAAGATTTGAATATAAAAATTCAAGCAGAAGACAATGAACTAATTAAAAAATTTGTTAAATGCAATATGGGATTAGCGATATTACCTAAAAAAGCAGTAGAAAAAGAAATACAAGATGGAACTTTAATACTTGTTAATGTAAAAGAACTCAAATTAAAAAGAAGATTGTATTATGTATTTAATAAAGATAGATATTTTTCTAAAACAGAAAATAAATTTAAAGATTATATAACAAATAAGTTCAGCAAAGGCGCAGAGTAAAAAGTCCGAAGATTCCTCTTCGGACTTTAATAATATATCTTAATTACAATCTAGGTCATCACAGCAGGAAAACAGTGCTACTAACAACAAGAAGAAGAATAATAAATTTGTACCGCCTGCTCCCCCTACATCATTACCTCTATGAAAAAATCCCATGAAATAAACCTCCTTAAAGTGTTGTTTATCATATTATATGTATTGGGTCTTTTACTGTTACAGGGATTTTGAAAAACTTTTGGTCTGACTATTCAAGTCTTTGATTAACTATACTATAATCTAAATTCTCGAAAAATACATTTATATAAAGGCTTCTATTTGTTCCGTAATCAATCATATAAGCATGTTCATAAACATCAAGAACTATCAATGGTTCTGCACATAACATAACCCCATCATCATGGGAGTCTTGGCCATAAATGTAATAATCATCGCTATACTTATCATGACAAAAAATTACCCAACCTCTCATAGATCTAGCTATGCATTTAAATTTATCAAGGAAGCTTGAGTATGTTCCAAATTTATTTGTAATTATATTTTCTATTTTTCCATAAATTCTTGTGTTATTTCCAGTTAAATTTTCAAAATATAACTCATGAAGTTTAATTGAATCAAGGCAAAATGTCTTAGATTTTTCAGCTGAACGTATTTCACTGTAATTTGAGTTGCAATAATTATAAATAGTGCTTGATTGCAAATTGGTGCTTACATTATTGTAGCAGTCTATATAATTAGTATAAAGACCGTAGTGTTGACTAAGTTGAGCTGGTGTAAAAAATTTAACATTAGAGAAATCATAATTTTTTGGTTCCATTTGTTTCATAACTACCTCCTAATCTATTTATTTAATTATATGTATCATAAATAGATTAAATGAAAAAATACCTTTACCCTAATAATATTAATTGTTATAATTAAATTAATAAATCTAAAAGGAGAAAAAATGAAGAATAAATTAATGATATTGGATGGCAATAGTTTGCTTTTTAGAGCGTTTTATGCTATGCCACCTTTAAAAACAAAAAAAGGTCAATATACAAATGCTGTTTATGGTTTTTTAAGCATGTTGTATAAGCTTATGGATACATATTCTCCTGATTATATATGCGTTGCTTTTGATCCTGAAAAGCCGACTTTTCGCCATGAGAAGTACAAGGATTACAAGGCTAATAGAGCAAAGGCACCAAATGAGCTTGTAGAACAATTTAAACTTATAAGAGATGTATTGAGTTTACATAATATTAAGTGCGTAGAAATAGAAGGTTTCGAAGCGGATGACGTAGCTGGTACTTTATCAAACATGGCTGAAAAACAAGGAGCTTTAGTATATCTTGTTACAAGTGATAGAGACTATTTGCAATTAATTGATGACAATATTAAAGTCCTTTTAACAAAAAAAGGAGTTACAAATATTAATGAAATGGATATTAAATCTATTGAAGAAGATTATGGTATAAGTCCAACGCAATTTGTTGACTTAAAAGCTTTAATGGGTGACCAATCTGACAATATACCGGGAGTAGCTGGTGTTGGAGAAAAAACAGCTATTAAACTTATAAAAGAATATGGAAGTTTAGATAATATATATGAAAATATAGAGAATATTAAGGGAAAACTTAAGGATAAGCTTGAAACAGATAAAATGCAAGCATATATGAGTCAAACTCTTGCTGCTATTATAAAAGATATTCCTGTGGAATTTGAAATTGAGGAATATAAAGTTCAAGAACCAAATAAGAAAAATTTGATAGAATTATATGATGAGTTGGAATTTAGATCTTTAAAGAAAAAACTTATGGACACTATGGATATAACAGAAACTACTGACTCTCAAATTTCTTTATTTGATAAAGATACAAAAAATAATGCTGATGATAAGTTTAATTTCAATAATATAATTTATGTTGATAATGAAAATTTAATAAAAGAAATTATTGATAATATTAATAAAACTAAAAAAGTTGCAATAAAGTTTTTATTAGACGGAGAAAGAGCTCTATATAGCGATATAATATCATTAGGAATATCTGATTGTAGTGAAAATATTTACTATATAGATTTTGAAAAGATTGATGAAGAGATAATATTAAGTTCATTAAGGAATATTTTTGAATCATCTAGTATTATGAAAGTTGGGCATAATTTAAAAAATGAAATAATTATGCTTATGAAAAAAAATATTGAGTTGACTAACATATATTTTGATTCTGAGATTGGGAAATACCTATTAAATCCTTCGGAAAGTACTTATTCCATAGATAAATTGGCATATGAATATTTAGATGCAGAATATCCTTCAGAAAATGATTATTTAGGAACAGGAAAAAAAAGAGTGTCATTTAAAGAAATTAACTTGGAAAAAAGAAAAGAATATTTATTTAATTATCTAAATACGATAATAAAGTCCGAGGAAAAAATATGTTCAGAAATAAAAGAATTAAATATGAAAGACTTATATGAAAACATAGAATTACCATTGATTGAAGTCTTAGCATATATGGAATATATAGGATTTAAAGTAGATATTAACATGCTTAACAATCTTGGAAAGCATTTTGAAGAGAAAATTTCAGGTTTGGAAAAGGAAATTTATGAACTTGCTGGTGAAACGTTTAATATTAATTCTCCAAAGCAGCTATCAGTTATACTATTTGAGAAATTAGAACTTCCTGTTATTAAAAAAACAAAAACTGGAATTTCTACAGACGCAGAAGTATTAGATAAACTTAAATCTGAACATAAAATTGTTAGCCTTATTGTAGAGTATAGGCAAATGGTAAAACTTAATTCAACATATGTTGAAGGATTGAGAAATGTGGCTGATAAGCAAACTGAAAGAATTCATTCAGTGTTTAATCAAACTATAGCTTCTACTGGAAGAATAAGTAGTACAGAACCAAACTTGCAAAATATTCCTACTAGAACTGATGAAGGAAGGGAACTTAGAAAGGCTTTTGTACCCGAAGAAGGTTTTGTTTTATGTGATGCAGATTATTCGCAAATAGAGTTGAGAGTATTAGCTCATCTTGCAAATGAAGAAAATCTTATTGAATCCTTTGAAAATCATATAGATATTCATACAAAAACAGCATCAGAGGTATTTCATGTAAAGTTAGATGAAGTAACATCTACAATGCGAAGTAGAGCTAAGGCAGTTAATTTTGGTATAGTTTATGGTATCAGTGATTATGGATTAAGTAGGGATTTAGATATTCCTCGTAAAGAAGCAAAAGTATATATTGAAAATTATTTGACTTTTTATAGTAATATTGATAAGTATATGAAAGACATTGTTGAACAAGGCAAAAGAGATGGATATGTTGATACTTATTTTGGTCGTAGAAGATATATACCAGAGTTATCTTCAAGGAATTATAATATACGCTCCTTTGGAGAAAGGATAGCTCTTAACACACCTGTTCAAGGTACAGCAGCAGATATTATTAAAGCCGCAATGGTTAATGTATATAAGAAGTTAAAAACTAATAAAATGAAATCAAGGCTTATACTTCAGGTGCATGATGAACTTATAGTGGAAGCTTTTGAGCCAGAGTTAGAGTTTGTGAAAAGAATTATCAAAGATGAAATGGAAAATGTTATTGATAATTTCAAGGTACGCCTTGAAGCTGATGTAAATGTAGGTGGTAGTTGGTATGAAGCAAAATAAGTCTAAAGTAATTATAATTACAGGCAGTATAGGAACAGGCAAATCAACTGTAACTAATATTTTAAGGAAAATGGGATATACTGTACTGGATTCAGATGAAATAGTACATGAAGGTTATAATGTTGGGAAAGATATGTACAATGATGTAGTTAATTATTTTGGAAAAGATATTTTGAATTTTGATAATACAATAAACAGGCAGGTTTTAGGCAAAATAGTATTTAATGATGAAAAAAACCTTAAAAAATTAAACGAAATAGTTCACAAAACTGTAGTTAAGGAATTAATGAAAGGTGTTAAAACTTCAACAGATGATGTATTATTTTTAGATATACCTTTGGCATTAGAAGAAGCTGAGCATTTAAAGAAAAATGGTATAATTTACGATGAAATATGGCTAGTTTATGTTAACTCAGAATTACAAAGAAAAAGGTTAATTAATAGAGCTTTAATAGAAAATAAGAATCCAGAGGATGTATTGACAATAATTAATAAACAAATACCTATAGAAAAAAAAGTTTCTATGGTTAATGAAGTTATTAATAATGAAGGCACAATAGAGGACCTGAATTTTCAACTAATAAATCTTCTAAAAAGAAAAGGAGTACATAGGAAGGTGCGTCATGGCTAGAAGAAGAAAAAGAAGAGTTTATAGTAAGAAAAGAAAATTAAATATCATACCACTAATTGTTATAGTAGTATTATTTATCCTACTTTTATCTTTAGTTATGAAAATATTTCAAAAAGATAACTACTTAACTCAAATAGACGATATACTGAATTCTGATATAACGATGATATCAGGCATATTAAGTAGTGCTTCTAACATTGATACAATAATTTATGAAAAAGAAGGAATCAGATACACCAATCAGCACAACGACTTAAATGAAATAAATAGTTTTGACGGTTCATTATCAGAAGATTTAGACAAGGTTGGTACTACTAAACTTTTACTAGAGAATGTAGTGAAATCTGAAGAATATATGTTAGTGTCGGAATTACCTGAAAAGAAAGATGGATATTACTGGTTGGATATTAATATAATAGTTGATGATAAATTTTTAATTTTTAAAGATGAAGAAGAATTTAATTTAGATTTATACTATGATATAGCTGAGAGAAATATTTATGTTAAGGAAAAATATTATGATGAATTTAATATGAAGAATAATAAGCTTCAACTTCAAGGGTATAAAGCTAATGAAGAATTTGTAAATTTGATTGAAGATTTAGCAGGGAGACAATAATGTACTTAACAGCAGAAAATATAGATGATGATTTACAAACAAAGTATATAGGTAGAAAAATCATTTACTTTGATACAATTGATTCTACTAATGCGTATGCTAAGAGAATTGGTGAAACATGTGAAGAAGGAACTGTAATAACCTGTGAAAAACAAGAAATGGGAAGGGGTAGATTGGGAAGACAGTGGGAATCACAAAAGGGCAGTTTATGTATGACTATAGTTCTAAGACCTAATATAAATATATCCCATGTCTCGAAAATAACCCAGGTTTGTGCTGCTGCTGTTTCTGAAGCCTTAAACGAATATGGGATAGAAGTACAAATAAAATGGCCAAATGATTTAAAGTTAGGAAATAAAAAGATTTGCGGTATATTAACAGAAATGAAAACTGAAAATAATAATCTTCTTTTTGTAGCTATAGGAATTGGATTAAATGTTTATAATGTATTTGAAGAGTCGCCTGAAGATATAAAAAAAGTTGCAACTTCGATATTTGTTGAAACAGGTAAAAAACTTAATAGAAGTAGTTTAGCTGCTAGAATAATGAATAATTTCGAATATTTGTACGAGGAATTCATTAATGGTAATTTTAATGTGAGTTTAGATATTTGCAAAAAAAAATCAGATGTAATAGGTAAACCTATAAATTTAATTAATAATAAAACAGTAAAAAAAGCAAAGGCAATTGATTTAGGAAGTGATGGAGAATTGGTTGTTCAATATGAAAATGGAAAAATTGATTCAATCATTTCCGGGGAAATTTCTATACGAACAATAGAGGATAGATAATTTAGTATGAATATTTAAATTGTTCGTCTTGTAGACTCAGGATGACAATGTTCAATGTAAAAAATAAGGATTTGAGTTGATGTTATTTGCTCAAATCCTTATTTATGTATGCTACATTTTTACTTCTTAATTATCAATTACTTCGTATTCTCCACGGACCATAAATATGGCGTAATCGTTAGTATAGACACCTCTTCCATCATCTCTAGGTACTATTAAAAGATGATTAGCTGGAACCATCATGTCAGAAACAAAATCTTTGCCAAGAGTTATATTAGTTATACCACCTAGCTCACTTCCTATTATAAATGCTTCTCCACCTCTTAAAATAAGTTCAGTTCCTTCTTTAGCTATTATTTTTTCACCTTCATGAATTTCAACAATATCTAATGATAAACTAGCCGTAGTACCTTTTTCTGACGAGCTTGTTTTGTTTTCCAACTCATCAATTTGAGTTTTCATGTCTTCAATTTCTTCTAACTTATAATCATCAATTAAACTTTCAATTCTTTGATTAAGATAACTTAGAACTACTATTGGGTCAGAAGTATCTCCTGGTGATGCAAAAATAACTGTTGTAGCAGTAAGTGCAATTATCATTGTAAAAATTAGGACTTTTTTCAAATTTAACAACTCCCTTAATAATATCGATATCCTATTTTATATTATATTATCATTAATTTCAACAAAAATTGACAAGAAAATTTATTTATATGACAATAAGTTATTAGTAAAATTTTAAGATATTTTTTACATAGTGTAATATATATTGTTGCATTTCCATATTACTACAATAAATTATTGAATTTAGTTTTGTCTAATGTTATAATTGCAAAGAAAAACTAATTTTATAGAAAGTAGAGACTTGATATGGTTAAATTATGTAAGACAGCTAACAAGCTGTTTAAACTTCCTATACATCCTTTTAATTTAAATAACGAAGGAAAAAAAACATATGCAGAATGGCAGTATGAAAAGGGAATTGATACAATAAAATTCTATTTAAAACATACTAACTTAGATGATATGTTCAAAGATAAAGTTGTTTTAGATATAGGTTGTGGAGCAGGTGGTAAGACTGTTTTTTATGCTTCACAAGGAGTTAAAAAAATTATTGGTGTAGAAATTTTAGGAAAATATAAAAAGGAAGCAGAAGATTTAGCTATTAAGTATAAAATGGAAAATAAGTTTGAATTCGTTTGCTCTGATGCTTCTGATACACCTTTTGAAGATGAAACTTTTGATACTATTATAATGAATGATGCAATGGAACATGTAGATGAACCGGAAAAAGTGTTGAAGGAATGTTACAGGATTTTAAAGAAAAATGGAAAACTTTATTTGAATTTTCCTCCATACAATCATCCCTACGGAGCACACTTAAGTGATGCTATAGGAATGCCTTGGGTACATGTATTTTTTAGTGAAAAAACTCTTATTAATACATATAAAGAATTAGTAAAGGATTTGCCTGATGGAAAAGATAGAATTGAATTTAGAATTGCAACAAGACCTGATGGTACAGATTATTTTTCGTATATTAATAAAATGACTATAAAAAGATTTAATAAAATAATGGGAAATAGTAATTTCAATATAGAATACTATAAAGAAGAACCATTGAGAAATATTTTTAAACATCCGGCTAAATTACCTTTGCTAAAGGAATTTCTTGTTAAAATGGTAGTTTGTGTTCTTGTAAAGTAGATTATAATGCTTGTTGACTTTGATAGTTATAAAAGGAGACTTTTATCCGATATAAAAAGAGGCAAAGTCTGCAAATTCCTTGTTTTACTAAGAATGAATGTTATGGATTGTATAATTAAAATTATTGATTTTATATAATTAATATGCTATTGTTAATTTGTATTTATCAGCATAGTAGCAATATACATAGGAAGAGGAGATAATATGAGTAAAATAAAAATTGAGAGAATAGTACTTGTGCTAATTTGCCTATCCTTAATTGTAGGATTGGTTACCATATATCAACGTATTAATATTGAAAAGCAATACAAAACTGCTGAAGTTGTTCTTGATTTTGCAGAAATAAATAAATTTTCTGATAGTTCTGACAAAGAATTAAGTTGGTGGTTTGAAAAGTTTAAAGAATTTGGAGTGCAATCAGTTTCAATTCAGGAAGAAACTATAAACCTTCTTATTAAGCAAGGGTATTCACTTAAGGCAGAAATAGTATCAGAGCTTATTAAAGATTATAATTGGGAAGATAATTATAGTAATGAAATAATCACTAATATTAAAGATGGAAGTATTGACTCGACTGATGCTATAATTTCAACGGAAAGTGAAAGCTTATATAATTATATTTTATCAGGTATAAGAGAAAGATATTCTAATGATTTTTATTATACATATAATTTTGAAAATACATATTACATAGTATTAAATGGTACATTTGATGATGTTTATTATGGAAATTTAGAGAGAGTTATTAATCAAAAAGGTGACGGTGTTTATGAAGAAAAAAAGGTAGTCGATTCAAGACTTTTTAATATAGGTATTGGGTATGACGAAGAAAAAATAAATTTAGTAAAAAATGCTAACCTTGATGTAATATTAAGACCTATAAATTTTCCAACATTTAATGAAAAATTAGCAGATGTTTATAAAGCTTCAAATGAGAAATATGACTTAGAGCCAAGATTATACCTTGCTCATGGTAAAGATGTATTAGGTTACCCTGAAAATGAAGAGTTTCTTTTAAATTACATAAAGGAAAATAATATGGCTATAGGGTTAATTGAAAGTTCTACTCAAAGAGAGCATCTAGAGCAAGATGGATTAAATAAACTTGTTGAAGATTCAAATTATAATGGTGTTAGGGTCTTCACAATGTGGGATTTCATTAGAGAAAGAAATAAATATTATAATTACGAAGGTGCTGAAGAAATTGAAAATACTATGTTCAGAGCTATAACAGAAAGAAACATAAGGGTAATTTACTTTAAGCCATTTTTTGAAGAAAAAGGCAGTACTAAATATATGACAGATGTAGATGAATATGAAAGAACGTTTTTGAGCTTAAGTAACAGGCTAAATGAACATAATATTGAATTAGGTAAAGCTCGTTCAATTGAAGAATTTCATATTGGTTCAAAAAGACTAGCTATACTGTCTATTGGTGTTACATTAGCATCAGTTTTATTGTTTATAAAAATGTTTAACATTAAGCATAGATATAGCAATTTCTTGTATTTACTTGCCTTGCCTGGAGCATTAGTGCCATTTGTAATGCACAATATTGCAGAAAAAGGATTTGCATTAGCAGCAGCTGTTGCTTTTTCAGGGCTGTCGATATACTTTTTAATAATGCAAATTAAGAAGATAATGCATTCTTCAAAAACTTTAACTAATTTACAAATGATGGTTCATTCAATAATAATTTTAACAATAAGTATAGCAATATCACTTGTTGGTGCTGTTTTTTTAGATGCAATACTCAGTGATGTAAAGTATTTACTTGAGATGGATATTTTTAGGGGAGTTAAAATTGCTCAACTACTTCCTTTTGGGATTTTTGCCATGATGTATTTAATATACTTTATGAATAATAATGAAGACGATTCATTAAAAAGTGTTGTTAATACAACCATAAGAATATTAAACAAGGAAATAAAAATATATTATGCAATAATTGTGGGTATTATTGGACTAGTTGGTTTTATTTATATATCTAGAACTGGACATGAAACAGAAATTCAGCCTACAAATATCGAAATGATTTCTAGAAACTTTATGGAATATATATTGCTAGCTAGACCTAGGACAAAGGAGTTTTTAATAGCTTTTCCAGCAATATTTGCAGCAGTTTTTGCAGCTAATAAAAAGTCAGAATTTTTTGCTGGGTTATTTATGTTAGCTGCTGCGATAGGAACATCATCGGTTATAAATACATTTTCTCATATAAGAACGCCTATTTATTTATCTTTAGCAAGAACAATAATTGCCTTGGGATTTGGAATTATTATTGGCTGTATTATCATTTTACTATTTAACTGGATTTACAGAATATTTATCAAGGTACAGGAGAGGTTACAGTGAAAAAAATATTGTTGGCTGGTTATTATGGCTTTGGTAATTTAGGTGATGAAGCTATATTAGAAATGGTTTTAAAACAAGTGTTAGAGATAACAAATAAAGATAATATTACGGTTTTATCAGGAAATAAAGCTACAACAAACAGGAAATACAATATTGGTACGATACATCGCTATGATGTTATCTCTATTATTAGGAAATTAAAAGCTTCATATATTTTAGTATTTGGAGGCGGCAGTTTATTGCAAGATGTAACGAGCAAAAGAAGTATTTACTATTATCTTTTTCTTATAAGGCTTGCAAAGTTAATGGGTAATAAAGTTGTCATGTTGAGCCAGGGAATTGGTCCTTTAGTCAGTGAAAATAGCAAGAAGTCTGTGGCAAAAACTTTGAATATGGTAGATTATATTACTGTTAGAGATAAATATTCCAAGGTGTTTTTAGGTAGTATTGGTGTTGATATTAATAAAGTTTATTTATCAGCAGACCCTGTTATTTGTCTAAGAGATAATGAAAATTATGAAAACAATAATGATAATATAAAGAGGGTTTGTTTTTCTCTTCGAAATTGGAAGGGATCTGATGTTGGAGAAAAGATAAGCAGTATTACAGAAATGCTGATAAATAATGGCATTGAATGTTACTTTATACCATTTTATTATGACGAAGATTTAGAATTGATTTTTAATATAGAAAAGAAAATTGGGAATAGAGCAATCTATTACAAGGAAAAGCTTTCAACAAATGAAGCATACGATATAATTAAAGAAATGAACCTTTTAGTTGGTGTAAGGCTTCATTCTTTGATATTTGCTGCTACAGCTAACGTGCCTTTTGTAGCTGTGTCATATGATCAAAAAGTTGATCAATTTGCAAATAGTTTAAATATGAACGTATCATGCAATATTGATGATATTGATAGTGATTTATTATTTAAAGAGATAATGGAAAAACTTGAGAATGAAAGTGAAGAGAAGAAATTATTGTATAATGAAGTTATTAACCTTAGGGAATCTATCAATGTTAATTATGAAATACTAAAGAAAATCTAACGGAGTAAACAATGGATAAAATAAGTATAATGGATGTAAGAATAGATAATAAAACTATGGATGAAGTATTAAATATAGTTGAAGATAAACTAAGTAAAAATGAACAATATATAATTTTTACACCTAATACAGAAATTATTATGATGTGTCAAGACGATGAAGAGTTTCTAAATTATATTAATTCTTCTGACGTTAATATTCCAGATGGTATTGGACTTCTTCATGCATCTAAAATAAGAAAATTACCTTTAAAGGAAAAAGTAGCAGGTTATGATTTATCAATGAATTTATTAGAAATGGCAAATAAAAAGAAACTAAAGCTATATGTATTAGGAGGAAAACCAGGTGTAGCAGATACTGCTATGAAAAATGTAAGTAAAAAGTATCCTAATATAAACATATCTGGTTGTCATCATGGATACTTTAAAGGTGCTCACTTAGGGCAAGGAGGAAGTGCAGAAGAGTTAAAAATAATAGAAGAAATAAACAAACAAGAACCTGATATTTTATTTATTGGATTTGGTGCTAAAAAACAAGAACAATGGATAGGATATAATAAAGATAAAATAAATGCTAAAATAATAATTGGAAATGGAGGCACATTGGATGGTCTTGCAGGAAATGTCAAAAGAGCCCCAGAAATATTTATTAATCTTGGACTAGAATGGTTGTACAGATTGTTAAAAGAACCAAAACGAATATCAAGACAAATAGTGTTACCTATTTTTATGATTAAAATATTATTTGGCAATAAAAATATTGTCAAAGAAATAAAATAGAGGAGGAACTGAAATTGAAGTTTTTTATTGATACAGCCAATGTTGAGGAAATTAGAAAAGCCAATGATATGGGTGTTATATGTGGAGTTACAACAAATCCATCCTTAATTGCTAAAGAAGGTAAAAAGTTTGAAGAAGTAGTAAGAGAGATAACTTCTATAGTAGATGGACCAATTAGTGCGGAGGTTATTAGTTTAGAGGCAGAAGGAATGGTTAGAGAAGCTGTAGAACTTAGCAAAATTCATAAAAATATAGTAATAAAAGTACCTATGACTGTTGAAGGTTTAAAGGCTGTAAAAATTTTACATAAGGAAAAAATTAAAACAAATGTAACATTGATATTTTCTTCTGGGCAGGCACTTTTAGCATCTAGAGCAGGAGCTACATATGTAAGTCCATTTGTAGGTAGACTTGATGATATAAGCAACGATGGAATGGCGTTAATTGAAGAAATAGTAGAAATATTCGATAATTATGATATTGAAACTGAAATAATAGCTGCAAGTATAAGACATCCAATGCATGTAACACAAGCAGCAAGACTTGGTTGTCATATAGCTACGATTCCATATAAGGTTATAACACAATTAACAAAGCATCCTTTAACAGACAGTGGTATCGAAAAATTTTTAAAAGATTGGGAAACTGTTCCTAGATAATATAATAATGTGTGAACGTTTGAGATACACTTTGAATACATGCGTTCTCTGAAAACAATGGCAAACACAAAGGAGGAAATATGAAATTTGATGATTTAAATCTTATTGCTCAAAATATGAGAAAAAACATTTTAACGATGATTCATACTGCAAAGTCAGGACATCCAGGTGGTTCTTTATCTGCAGTTGAAATCTTAACATATTTATATTTTAAAGAAATGAATATAGAAAGTCCAACTGATGACAAAAGGGATAGATTCATACTATCTAAAGGACATGGGGCACCAGCTCTTTATTCAGTTCTTATGGAAAAAGAATTTATTGATAAAGATAGTTTAATTGGAACTCTTCGAAAGATTAATAGTAAACTTCAAGGTCATCCAGACATGAATAAGTTACCGGGAGTTGAAGCTTCTACTGGTTCTTTAGGGCAAGGATTAGCTATAGCAAATGGTATAGCTCTTGCGTTTAAACTAGATAAAAAGGATAATAGAGTTTTTGCACTTTTAGGTGATGGAGAAATTCAGGAAGGTATGATTTGGGAAGCATCAATGCTTTCAAGTCATTATAAATTAGATAATTTGACAGTTATTATGGATCATAATGGATTGCAAATTGACGGAAAGAATGATGATGTAATGAAGGTAGAACCAATTGCAGATAAATGGACAGCTTTTGGATGGCATGTAATAAAAGCTGATGGACATGATTTTGTTTCATTAGAAAAAGCTTTCGAAGAAAGAAAAACTATAAAGGGAAAACCTGCTATAATTATAGCAGAAACAATAAAAGGTAAAGGCGTTTCTTTTATGGAAAATATGGCATCATGGCATGGAAAGGCTCCAAATGATGAAGAATTAGAGAAAGCATTAAATGAAGTTGGAGGTGGCAAATAATGGCTAAGGCAACTAGAGAAGCTTATGGAAATGCATTGAAAAAGTTAGCAAGTAATCAAAATATAGTTGTATTAGATGCAGATTTATCAGGATCAACTAAAACAGTAGAATTTAAAAAAGTTTGCCCTGAAAGATTTTTCAATGTTGGAATTGCAGAGCAAGACTTAATTGGCACAGCAGCAGGTATGGCTATAGCAGGTAAAGTACCATTTGCTAGTTCATTTGCTATGTTTGCGACTGGCAGAGCTTTTGAAATAATTCGAAACACTGTCGCTTATCCAAAGCTTAATGTAAAAATTGCTGCTACTCATGCTGGGTTAACAGTAGGAGAAGATGGAGGATCCCATCAATCAATAGAAGATATAAGTTTAATGAGGGGAATACCAAATATGACTGTTATTAATCCAGCTGATTCTACAGAAGCTGAACAGGCTGTTTTGAAAGCAGCAGAAATTTATGGTCCTGTATATATTAGATTAGGCAGAGCAGCAGTTGAAGATATATATGATGAAACTTACCAATTTGAATTAGGTAAAGGCGTAGAACTAAGAAAAGGGAAAGATGTCACAATCATTGCAACTGGTTTAATGGTTCAGAAATCTTTAGAAGCAGCAAAAAAATTGAAAGAAGAAAATATATTTGCTAGAGTTATCAATATTCATACTATTAAACCTATAGATAGAGATATTATAATAAAAGCAGCTAAGGAAACAAGTGCTATAGTTACTGCTGAGGAACATAGCATAATTGGTGGTCTTGGAAGTGCTGTTCTTGAAGTTTTGTCTGATGAATATCCAGTTCCATTAAAAAGAATTGGCATTATGGATGAATTTGGTGAGTCTGGAAAACCTAATGAACTTTTAGAGAAGTATGGTTTAACAGAAGAGAATATTATTGAAGGATGCAGAAAAGTAATGAAGTTAAAGAATAGATTATAGCAAAATGTGTCGAAAAATTAATTTTTCGACACATAATAAGTATAATGCTATAATTCTTAATATTTCAACTATTTATTTTATAAATATTATAAAAAATTAAAATATTTTATAATAAAATGTGTTGACAAAAATACTACATCAAGGTATAATAACGGATTTGACATCTGCTTATGATTGTTGTATACTATACCTATAGGAGGTATTAGTATGTTTAATTTAGGAGATAAAGTAGTATACCCGATGCATGGAGCGGGTATTATTGAATCCATGGAAGTAAAAGAAATTTTAGGAGAAACAAAAAAATATTATGTTTTGAAAATGCCTATTGGTGAAATGAAACTTATGATACCAGTAGATAATGTAGATAATATTGGTTTGAGAAATATTATTGATGAAAAATCAGTTGAAGAAGTATTTGATATTTTAAAACAAAGAGCAGTTATAAATGATTCAAACTGGAATAAAAGATATCGTGATAATATGGAAAAAATGAAAACTGGTGATATATTTGCTGTTGCCCAGGTTGTAAGGGATTTAACTTATAGAGATAAAGAAAAGGGTTTATCAACAGGCGAAAAGAAAATGCTTATAAGCGCAAGACAAATGTTAATTAGTGAAGTAGCCCTTTCTACTAATAAAGATGGGGATGGAATTCAAGATTTTATAGATGAAATTATTAATGAAGAAGCCCTTGAGAGTTAAGGTTCATTTAATGATTATTATTTATAATGGAATAAATTATATAAAAAACTAAATAAAATAGCATTAATTGGGTATAATGTAAAGGAGGTGAGTATATGATTGACAAGCTAATAAAAGCTGTAATTACAATTATTGGGGTTTCCTTAGGCGCAGTTGTTGGTTTAATTTTAAATCAAAATGAATTTTTGCAATTTTCTACTTTTCAGAATACATTAATCATCGTTGGAATAAGTTTAGTTTTTGGAATAATATTTTATTTTCTTTCTACAAAAATAAAAAGGTTTGGTCTTAATATTGTTGGTGCTTTTGAAAATGAATTATTGAAGTTTTCTACAACAGACATAATGTGGGGCGCAGTTGGATTAATAGTTGGTTTCATAATTGCATTTCTTATAAGTCAGCCATTATCTTCAATTAGATATGTTGGAACAATTGTTTCTATATTGTTATATTTAATTTTTGGATATTTGGGAATTAAAATAGCAACAAGAAAAAAAGACGATGTAATATGGCCAAATATAAACCTTAGAAAGTCACAAACAACCAAGAGCAAACAAGATAAAAGTTCAAGAAAAGAAATTGTTTCACCTAAAATTCTAGATACAAGCGTAATAATTGATGGTAGAATTTCTGATATTTGTAAAACTGGATTTGTCGAAGGAACTTTAGTAATACCAGAATTTGTACTTAAGGAATTAAGACATATAGCAGATTCTTCTGACAGTTTGAAAAGAAATAGAGGAAGAAGAGGACTTGATATATTAAATATTCTTCAAAAAGATGATAGTATAAATGTTTTTATTGAGTCTAGAGATTATGGAGATAACATAGAGGTTGATATTAAGCTATTAAAGTTAGCACAAGACCTTGGAGGCAAAGTATTAACTAATGATTTTAACTTAAACAAAGTAGCAGAATTTCAAGGAGTTGAAGTTTTAAATATCAATGAATTGGCTAATGCAGTTAAACCTGTTGTGTTACCAGGTGAAGAAATGACAGTAACTATAGTTAAAGATGGTAAGGAATCTGGTCAAGGTTTGGCATACTTAGATGACGGTACTATGATAGTTATTGAAGGTGGTAAAAAATGTATTGGAGATTCTGTTTCAGTAACCGTTACAAGCGTACTTCAAACAGCAGCAGGTAGAATGATTTTTGCTAAATTAAAAAACATAATAAATAAAGCAGTTTAAAAATAATAAATAATGCAATAATAAATAGTGCTCAATGAGCACTTTTTTATTATATAGGAAAGTTCTCCTTTCCTATATAATAAAAAACGAGGATTGCAAAGGACGGAACGTCCTTGCCGTTAAGGAGGGTGCTCAGTAAAAATGCTTTAATAAAGCATTTTTACGCCGAAGGGGGACATAGGTCCCCCTAGCGGGTGTTGCGAAGCAACTCTTTTTATTTAGGATAATTTTATATGTAAAGGATAAAATAAGATTTAAATGAAAATTATAAGAGGTAAAATATGATTATTGTACTTTTAAGAGCTACAATACTGTATGGGATGCTTTTGATTTCAATGAGAATAATGGGGAAGGGGGATCTTGGAGAATTACAGCCCTTTGATCTAGTTGTTTCTTTGATGCTTGCAGAATTGGCTGTAATGCCTGTTGAGGATTTAGGAGCGCCCTTATCCCATGGTTTAACGGCAATTGCAGCTATTATGTTTTTACAATGTTTAATTTCCTATATTTCATTAAAAAATAATACTGCCCGAAAAATAATATGTGGAAGGCCTTCTATATTAATAGATCATGGCAAGTTTAATATTAAAGAAATGAATAAATTAAGAGTTAATACTAATGATATATTAGGTCAAATGCGTTTAAAAGGTTTTTATAATGTAGAAGATATTGATTATTTGATTATGGAAACTAATGGGGAAGTAAGTATAATAGGACCTGTTGAAAAGCCAGATATAAGATGTAATAGAATACCAATTGCAGTAATAATAGATGGTAAAATAATGTATGATAATTTAAATCAATTTAATATTAAAGAAGAAGATGTTAGAAAAAAGTTAAAACAAAAAGGATTGAAATTAAAACAGGTTATTTATGGTTTTGTAGATGAAGATGATAAATACATTTTTTATAAAAGGTAGGCTTTGTAATGAGAATGGTTGTTATTTCATTAATATTTTTATTAATAATGATAGGTATTTGGGCATGGTTTCACTTTGCTTATATAGAACCCACAACAGATTACTATTTTGAAGAATTTAATTATTTATCTGAAACTATAAAAAAGGGAGATTGGGATAAAGCAAAATCAGATATTGAATTGTATAATAAAAAGTGGGAGGAAATGAGAGGGATTTGGATTTATTTTTTAAATCAAGATGATATTGATAATGTAGATATCTCAATGAAGAAACTAGATATATATATAAAGAATTATGATAAAACAATGGCTCAAGCAGAGCTTGAGCACCTAAGAATTCTATTTAATATTATAAAAGATAATGAATGTTTAACTTTAGATAATATTTTTTAATCTACTTAACTATATTAGTTAATGTTCCAATATTTTCAATAATACAATCTATTTTATCACCTTGCTTAAGGTACTTTGGAGGATTGAATCCTGCACCAACTCCAGCTGGTGTACCAGTGAGGATTATGTCTCCAGGGTATAACGTAATACCGGACGTTATATCATTTATAATAGTAGGTATGTCAAAAATTAAGGAATCAGTATTGCTATTTTGTCTCAGTTCTCCATTTATATAGCTCTTTATTTCTAGTTTTGGAGGAAAGGATATTTTATTTTTATGTACAATATATGGTCCTAATGAGCTAAATGTATCAAAAGATTTTCCTTTATGCCATTGAACATGTTCAGTTTGTATATTTCTTGCAGATACATCATTACCTATTGTATATCCAAAAATATACTTTTCTGCATTTTCCTTAGATACATTTTTGCACTTTTTACTGATTATTACTGCAAGTTCAACTTCATAGTCTAGTTCTTTTACTATATCAGAATGAGAATCGATATAGTCCATATGACCTACTGCCGGATAGGCGATTTTACTAAAATATATTGGTTTACTTGGAATATCAGATGATACATTTTTTAAGCTTTTAACCTCATTAATATGATCCAAATAATTTTTACCTAGACATATTATATTTCTTTTAGGGAAAGGTATAGGAGCCATTATTTTAATTTTATTTAAATCTATTAAATCTTTACATTGATGAACAGTATTTTCGAAATCTTTAATGTTTAATTGATTAAAAGTTTCGATTAAATGTATCATATTGGTAGGAATTTCACATTTTAAATTTGAAAAAACTGATTGAACAGGTATAACACAAGTATGGTCTTTGTTTAATAATCCAATTGATTCAGTACCTTTATAGATATAAGTTAAAAAATACATAAAATCCTCCTTCGTATGTTTCTTTTAATATAGTATAATTTCTATTTTTTTGCAATACTTAATTCCAGTTATATTGCGGTGCAATGGCTATTATGCTATAATATAGGCAGTTACTGGAATTAATTTAATAGAGTAGAGGTGTAAAATGAGTAGATTATTACTAAATGAATTACATAAAGATATACTCCAAAGATTAACACATAAAGATTTTTTAAAACGTATAAAGATTTCTGAAGAAAAAATACAATCATTTATTATTAATAAGAAATTTGTAAATAACTTGCGTATATTTATAAATAGCAAGGAATCTATCTGTAAGGATGTGTTAAATCTAACCTCAGATATTTTTAACAGTTTATGTGCCGAACAACCAAAAGATTGGTTATTTTACATATTTCAACATACATTACACTTATCTTTTCCAGATGCCGTTACAATAAGATTAAATCCTAAATATGAAAATGCAGTTCAAATTTATTTAGAAATATTGAGAACTATAGTTATACACGAGAAAAAAAGCCGAAATTTTGATAAATTTTCACAATTCCAATTTTTATCTGAAGATGAGATAAAAGAACTTACAAATCCAGAGGAATATTTAACTTTTATTGAAACCTATAATAAAAAGTATATATATGAACTTATGATGATAGATGCTGAAGTAAATGGTTACAACACTTTAAATCATGTTGCTGCAGTTCATTATGTAGCAATGCATATTGGTAGACAACTTCATAAGGTGGGAAGTCATGTTAATTTAGGGTTAGTATCTGGAGCAGCTGCTGGACATGATATAGGAAAATATGGGTGCAAAGGTTTGGAAAAAACAAGAGTAGCATACTTACATTATTATTATACAGACCAGTGGCTAATGAAAAATAACATGCCAAGTCTTGCATTGATAGCAGCTAATCATTCAACATGGGATTTAGAACTGGAAAATTTGCCATTAGAAACTTTGATTTTAATATATGCAGATTTTAGAGTTAAAAATAAAACTACAAAGCATGGAATAGAAATGAATATATATGATTTAAATGACTCATTTCAAATTATTCTTGATAAATTAGATAATGTTGATGAAGCTAAAGAAAAAAGATATATTAGAGTTTATTCTAAACTTAAAGACTTTGAAAATTACCTTATTTTTAAAGGGATAAACATAGATTTTAGTTCAAATGAACCTAATCCTAATGGCAAATCTGATTATGCTCTTGTTGATGGATATGAGGTTATTGATAGTTTTAGATATATGGCAATTGAACATAATACATCTTTAATGAGTAAATTAAATAATGATGTTTCCTTTGCCAATATTATTGAAGCTGCAAGAAGTGAAAAGAATTGGAAGAATGTAAGGTCATATCTTAACATTATCGAAGAATACTCTACTTACTTATCTCAAAAACAAAAATTATTTACATTAAACTTTTTATATGAATTGTTGATAAACAGGGAAGGGGATATTCGTCGCCAAGCTGCAAGTATAATGGGTAAAATTATAATATCTTTTGATGTTGATTTTAAAAAGGAATTACCTGAAGATGTAAAGTTGTCATTTAATGAGGAAATAAATAGCTTAGATTTATGGGATAAATACTTGGGATTATTTTTAAAACCTGACCATAAGGTAACGGATCAACATAAAGAATGGATTGGTTACTCATTGAGAATCTTTGTTGATTCGCTATTAACTAATTGTATTGGTAAAGATAAAAAATGTTATTTAGATATTTTGTTTAATTATTTTAACAACAAAGAAAATGATTATATAGCTACTCTTAATTTATTAAATAGTTTGCTTAGTGTACCTATGAAAGATTGCGAGTCTGTTCAAGTTGGCAAACTAATGAATTTCGCTTTAAAGGAAATAGATAATCCTGCTGAAGATGTAAGACTTATGTCAGTACAGTTTTTGTATTGTTTAGTTAAACAAAAAGATGATGTAGCTATTTCCTTTAACCCAATTAGAGAATTTATAAATAATGTTTCTGAATCAGATGATTTATGTATAAATTTTTTAAAGGGGAAAATAGGACAAAAATTAAATATGTCAGAAGAAATTAAACTTAAATATAACAATTTAATTAATGGAAATATAAATAAGACATCAGAATTGTTTTTAAACAATTTAAAAGCTGCTACGCCTTGGAATTTTAAGACAATAAGCATTGATTTTATTATAGATAATATAACTGATAAAAATAAAGTTACTTTACTTCAAACTGCGACACATTTAACTAATTTAGTAAAAGTAAGTGCAAAGGAGTCTGTAAGGAATAAAGCAGGAAATGCACTTGTAGAAATAGGGTCTTTATTAACAAATGACCAAAGAAATGAAATATCTTTAGAATTGCTTAAAGGTTTAGAAATTGATGAGCTGCAGTATGCAAAATATATTCCTGAATATTTAGGTCGCTTTGTAATGCTTTTACATCCGAAAGAGTTAAATGAGTTTATTATTGATTTAAAAAATATTTACAAGGGCTCGAATGAAAGAGCAAGTGCTTTAGCTATTGATACTTTTGGTATTATGATTCAGTATTATCCAGAGTATGAAGGTAAATTTGAAGAAACTGAAAAAGATTATAATAAGAGATTAGTAAAGGTGTTAGGGATAATATTAAGCGGACTAGCTAATTATAATATTCAAGTTAAATTAGAGACATTTTTGGTCATAGGGCAATATATTTTTAACTCAAAGAAATTGGATTTAAAACAAAAAAATAAAATTTTCATGGGTATTTCCAAGAAACTCTTGACATTAATTAATGAAAAAGAATTAAGTGATTTGTTTTTCTTTAACAATTCAGCTTCCTTTAATCATATTTATAGATTTATTAGTGATTATGCATTTTTTTATGGAGAATTTGAAATTATGGAACATAAAAATATAGCATATTTCCCTGGAACATTTGACCCTTTTTCCTTAAGTCATAAGGGTATTGTTACTGAAATCAGAAATTTAGGATTTATAGTATACTTGGCAGTAGATGAATTTTCATGGTCTAAAAGAGTTCAGCCAAGAATGATTAGAAGACAAATTATTAATATGTCAATTGCAGATGAACTTGATGTTTATTTGTTTCCAGACAATATACCTGTTAACTTATCAAGTTCAGAAGATTTAAAAAAGCTGAAAGCTTTATTCCCTAATAATAATATTTTTATGGTTGCTGGTAGTGATGTAATATTAAATGCATCTGCCTATAAAGCAAGACCTACTAAAAATTCCATTCACAGCTTTAATCATATAGTATTCAAAAGGGCATTAGATGATTTATCAGTAAACTATATTAAGAAAGCAGAAGAAACTAAAAATAAAATTAAAGGTAATGTTGTTGAGTTACAGCTACCAGTTTATTTAGAGGATATAAGTTCAACACAAATTAGAGATCATATTGATAATAATAGAGATATTACCAATTTGATTGATCCTTTAGCGCAAAGTTTCATTTATGAAAGAAACTTATATATTAGAGAACCTCAGTATAAAAGCGTGTTAAAGTCAAGACCATTTAATATAGAAATAATAGATGACCTAAGTAAAAGTATTGTAGATGAAATAGGACATTATATTTTTATGCATACAAATCTTTATGAAAATATAGGAGAGGAACTTATTTCTAAAAATATAAAACTCTTAGTAATTAGGGATAGTAGAAATTCTAATAAATTATTAGGTTTTACGGCATTCCATAAGATAAGTTCATCAAAAGTTTATTCAGAGTTTAAAAGTCAATATATTGCTGACTATGTAAGAGAAAAAACAGCTGGACGAATTATAGTTTTAGATGGTATTTTTGTAAATCCAAGTAAGATTTATGATTATATGGAGCAAGTTTTACTTACTGAAACTTTAGCTTATTGTTTACAAAATGATTTTACATACGCCTTATACTATAATAATATGTCTAATTTAAGTTCAGATGAAGTAATAGAAACTTTAGAACTTCAAGGTTTTCAAAAAATTATTGAAAATGATTCCAAAAAAACAGTCTATGCAGTAGATATGAAGTTCCCAATATGCCTTACTTTAGATCTTAAAAGCTTTATTAAGGAGCCTTTTAATACTAATGATAATATTCATGAAGCTATTATTAAAGCTAGAAAAGATTTACAGATGTCATTAACTGAGCTATATCCTGGAAGTTTAGTACTAACCTTTGATAATGATATGATAAATCAAACATTAATAGATAAAATTTCAAGTATGAATAATATTAATGATGATATGTTGGAAAATCCGAAAATATTAGGGGAATATATGTGTGTTCCATTTGGTAATATATTAAAGGGGACAGTAATACCTAATACAGTAACTAAATCACTACATACAGAAAAGGTATATAGTACTGACACGAAAAAATTTAAAATAAATGAATACCCTTTTTATTCTCCTATAGATAATCAAGTTAAAACTATCAAATCTTTCAATAGACCTGTTATATTAGTAGATGATATACTTCATAAAGGTTATAGAATTAAGGAAATTGATCCTATTCTAAAAAAACATGATATAAAAGTTGAAAAAATTATTGTTGGAATAATGTCCGGCAGAGGTAAGGATCTAATGGATATACAAGAAAGAGATATAGACAGTGCTTATTTTATACCTAATTTAAGGTTATGGTTCAACGAGAATCTCATGTATCCATTTTTAGGAGGAGATGGCATTGATTCAGATTTGGAGAATACTCTTAATTTAATACCATCATTAAACCTCATATTACCATATTACGCCCCAATGTTCATTAGAGGGAC
This sequence comes from Sedimentibacter sp. MB31-C6, assembly GCF_035934735.1. Classification (NCBI taxonomy): domain Bacteria; kingdom Bacillati; phylum Bacillota; class Tissierellia; genus Sedimentibacter; species Sedimentibacter sp. MB31-C6. Next base: position 505,849 of record NZ_CP142396.1, on the reverse strand, counting down.
TTCAAAGGAAGCTATTTATAATTTATCAATGGTATGCCTTGAAAATGCTAAAAATATATTACTTGCTTTGGAATCAGAATATCAGAATATTTATGAAAAAAATCTCACTGTAAAAAGACTTGGCGAAGTTCTAGTATCACCAAGGTTACCGTATTTAGGTAAAAATATATATTATGATTTTAATACAGAAGCCTCTAGTTATATGAATGTAAGTATAGAAAATTTAAGTAAACTTGAAAGGATAATAAAATAATGTTTTATTATAAATATAAAGATAAATATTTATTATCACTAAAAGATAAATATTCCATGGAAAAAGCAAATGAAAGTGAAGTATTTAGCAACTGTAATGAGATTTATTTCTTGACTAAGTTAGGAAAAAATAAATCGAAAAGAACATTTGCTGTTACTCATGAGTCAGATTTATTAATAGATGAAGAAAATTTAGAAGTTCTTAAGTTGAAAGATATAAATTTAGATATACCTAAAGATATAAAAATACTTATAAAAGAGAAGAAAATTAAAGCAGTTAACACTGAATTCGATGATTTTGAGAAGTCGTTTTTTGTAGGAGAAAAGAGAAAAAAAAGGATTAACATATTAGCTTTAGGTGATGTAGGAAGCACTTTACTTATTGGACTTAAATTATTAGGAGGAAATTGCATTGAATCAATAGGCATATTTGACAGAAGTTCAGATAAAATTAAAAGATGGGAATACGAAATGAATCAAACATGTCTACCTATAGACTATGAAGTATTACCACTTGTACATGGAATTAAAAAAGATGAATTGTTTGATTGTGATATGTTCGTTTTTTGTGCTTCAAAAGGTGTTCCACCAGTTGGCTCGGAAATTTCAGATGTTAGGATGGTTCAATTCGAAGAAAATTCCAAGCTTATTAAAGAATATGCCGTCATGGCTGCTGAGAGTAACTTTAAGGGTATATTTTCTGTTGTATCAGATCCAGTTGATTTGTTATGTAATTCAGTATTAATGGCAAGTAAAGGTAAATTGGCACCTGAACAAATTAAAGGATATGGATTAGGGGTTATGAATGCTAGGGCAGCTTATTATGCTAGAAGTAATAATAAATATTCTCAATATTTGTTAGAGGGGAGGGCATATGGACCTCATGGTAATGAATTAGTAATAGCTGATAGTATAACTAATTATAATGATATAATATCTAAAGAGCTGACAAAACTCACAGTTGAGGCAAATCTTAAAGTCAGAAAAACAGGTTTTAAACCATTTGTAGCTCCAGCTTTATCATCAGGGGCTATATCAATTATATCTACATTGGAGGGAAAGTGGCACTACAGTTCTAATTATATAGGTGGTGTTTATATGGGATCTAAAAATAGAAATTTGCCAATTGGGCTAGAAATTGAAAAAATTAATATGCCTGAAGAATTGTATAACAGGATTGAAAAGACATATAATAGTCAATTGAAAATGCAGAATAATTGTTATTAGTTCTACTTAGTTTTTATAATTTTAAAAGAAGGGGCTTTTGATGGAAAATTTAACTGTATTGATGCCAGGGGAAGTGTCAGAACGACTTCATAATATGCTACTGTTTGCGCTAGAAGGATATGAATATGATTTAATTAAAACTAGTAATGAAATAGTAAATTTAAAAAACAAGAAAATTTTATTTGTAGTGGAATTAGGTGAATCGGGAATAAATATTGAACTATACAGATTTTTAGAAAAAATAATAAAGTCAGGGGATAACTTTATGGAAAACTCTGTAGGTTCAGTAATCGTTAATGTCAAAAATGAATTATATTCTAGAGATATTGGACGAAAAATAATTTTTCATGCAAATAATGCTGGATGCATTTTTCCTGGCAGACCATTGTCTGAAGCAACAGGCTCTCTGAAAAATTACAATACATATAAAAAAATACATGATATGAGCTTATATGAAATTTGTTTGCAAGATTGCAAAAAAACTGTTAATGCCCTTATGAATTATAATGTTAAAAAAATTAGAAATCCTAATATACTTACATTACATTCAAGCAATTATACAACATCTAATACTTTACTTTTGTGGAAAATGGTTAAAGATAATTTGAAGGATTATAATATAAATGAAATACATATAGAAAATGGTTCTATTCATGATTGTAAAGCATGTTCATATAAGGCATGTAAGCATTATTCAGAAAGTACAAATTGTTTTTATGGTGGGATTATGGTAGAAGAAATATATCCTGCTATAATTGACTGTGACATACTTATTATGTTGTGTCCTAACTATAATGACGCAATAAGTGCAAATATGTCAGCTGCTATAAATAGATTGACTGCCTTATTTAGAAAGGTTAAATTTTATGACAAGTATATATTTTCTATTATAGTATCAGGTCATAGTGGAAGTGATATATTGGCACAACAATTAATAAGTGCCTTAAATATTAATAAAACTTTCATGTTACCACCTAAATTTGCTTTAATGGAAACTGCAAATGATATTGGTGAAATAAAGGGAGTCGACAATATAAAAGAAAAAGCAGCAGAGTTCGCAAAAAACATAAGAAAATGTATTGAAGAATAATTTTGAATAAAAATAGTCGGGATGACTGGATTCGAACCAGCGACCCCAAGTCCCCCAGACTTGTACGCTAACCAAGCTGCGCTACATCCCGATATAGAAATTATAAATGATAAATAAAGTTCTGTAAAGAGTAAAAATTTTTAAAAATATAAATTTCACCTTGCATTTTATATACTATTCTGATAAAGTTGAAATATCCTATAATTTGGATAAAATAAGAATAAGGAAGTATAAAATATGAGTGAAGATAAAGATTTATGTGGTTGTGAATGTGGAGACGACGGATGTGATTGTGGTCATGATCATGATGGAGAAGAAATCATTACTCTGACTTTAGAAGACGGAACTGATATTGAATGCGCAGTTATTTCTGTATTTCAAGTAGAAGAAAAGGATTATATAGCTTTACTACCTTTAGATAATATAGAAGAGGGAGAAGTATTCCTTTATGGATTTAAGGAATATGATGATGGTAGTATTGATTTAATAAGCATAGAATCTGATGAGGAATATGATGCAGTAACAAAAGCATTTGATGTAATTCTGGATGAAGCAGAGCTTGACGAATTATTTGATGAAGACGAAGGGTAATATAAAGAGGACAGTTTGTAACTGTCTTTTTTATTTAATATAAAGCTAATATATGTTTATATGTTTGTATTTTAATTATATACAATTATTTAAAATAGTTGACATTGTATGGATATTATGATAATCTATCAAGAATAATTTAAATCGTTCGTAGAACTGATAATACAAAGGAAAAGGAGATTTCTAAATGGCAAAAATAATACATGAGCCTTCCAGAACTTTTGGAGAGTATTTACTATTACCAAATCTAACTACTAAAGAATGTGTAGTTGAAAATGTAGATTTAAGCACACCAATAACAAGATTCAAAAAAGGTGAAACACCTGATTTGAAACTTAACATTCCATTCTCATCAGCTATAATGCAATCAGTTTCAGATAATAATTTAGCCATTGCATTAGCAAAGAACGGTGGAATTTCATTTATATATGGTTCTCAGTCAATTGAAAGTGAAGCAGATATGGTTAGAAAGGTTAAAAAATATAAAGCTGGATTTGTAATCAGTGATTCGAATTTAACTCCAGAGCATACTCTTAAGGATGTACTTGAGATAAAGGAGAAAACTGGCCATTCCACAATGGCTATTACTGAGGATGGTACTGCTACAGGTAAACTCTTAGGCGTTGTAACAGGAAGGGACTATAGAACTACTAGAGACCCTCTTGATAAGAAGGTCAAGGATTTCATGACAAAGGCAGATTCTCTTAAAGTTGGAAAAGAAGGAATTACATTAACTGAAGCAAATAATATTATTTGGGAACATAAATTGAATTCTGTACCGATTGTAGATGATGAATTTAATTTAGTTTATATGGTTTTTAGAAAAGATTATTCTGAAGATAAGGAAAATCCAAGATCATTATTAGATAAACAAAAAAGTTACGTAGTAGGAGCAGGAATTAATTCAAGAGATTATAAGGAAAGGGTCCCAGCATTAGTTGAAGCAGGAGCAGATATTTTGTGTATTGATTCATCTGAAGGATTTAGTGAATGGCAGGCTGAAACAATCAAATGGATTAAACAAGAATATAATGGGAAGGTTAAAGTAGGAGCTGGAAATGTAGTAGAAAGAGAAGGATTTAGATATTTGGCAGATGCTGGTGCTGATTTTGTGAAAATAGGAATTGGTGGTGGTTCTATTTGTATTACCAGGGAACAAAAAGGTATAGGTAGAGGTCAAGCTTCATCTGTATTAGATGTTTCAGCTGCACGAAATGAATATTTTGAGGAAACAGGCATATATGTACCAATTTGTTCTGATGGAGGCATTGTACAAGATTATCATGTGACTTTAGCATTAGCTATGGGAGCAGATTTTGTTATGCTTGGTAGATATTTTGCTGGTTTTGATGAAAGTCCAACTGCGAAAATTAGATATGGCAATGGATTCGTTAAGGAATATTGGGGAGAAGGATCTAACAGAGCAAGAAATTGGACTAGATATGATTTAGGTGGTAAAGCAGGACTCCAATTTGAAGAAGGTGTAGATTCGTATGTACCTTATGCTGGTAAACTTGATGATGGTTTAGGAACAACTCTTCATAAAATTAAGTCAACTATGTGTAATTGTGGAGCAATATCAATTAAAGATCTTCAGGAAAAAGGTAGACTAGTTTTAGTTTCTTCAACTAGTATATCAGAAGGTTCAGCACATGATGTAATTTTGAAAAATCAATAAGTTAAGAAAGTATATTTAAACCACAGTTGTACTTAAAGAACTGTGGTTTTTTGCTGTAGCTTTATAGTTTTAAAAAACTGTCCCTTTTTTTTATGCTTGAAAGAGGGTATATTAATATCATAATTATATGAGGAGAAAAATAAATGAGGATTATACCGAAAGTTGCTGCAATTCATGATATGTCAGGCGTTGGCAGATGCTCCATGACAGTGATACTACCAATTATGTCAGCGTTAGGGTGTCAAGTATGTCCTTTGCCTACTGCGATTCTTAGTAATCATTCAGAATATAAAGAATTTTATTTCTATGATTTTACTGAGCATATGAAAAAATATTATAATGCCTGGGAAAAAAACAATGAAACATTTGATTGCGTTTATAGTGGATTCATAGGTTCAGAGAAACAAATCAATATAATGATGGATATAATTGAAAATGTTAAATTAAAAAATGATGCTCTTATAGTTGTTGACCCTGTAATGGGAGACCATGGTTTAACTTATAAAACCTATACAGAAAATATGATAAATAAAATGAATCAACTTGTACGTAAAGCAGATATAATAACACCAAATTTAACAGAAGCAAGTATTTTGCTTAAAAAGAGATACTGTAATGAACATATGAGCATTGAAAATCTCAAATTATATTTAAAAAAACTAGGTGATATGGGGCCTAGAATAATTGTTATAACTGGTGTAACTACAGAAGAAGGCGAGCATATTAACGTTTGTTTTGATAAAAAAAGTAATGAATTTTGGAAAATTCCATTTGATTATGTTGAAACCAGATATCCAGGAACAGGAGACTTGTTTACAGCACTATTTGTTGGGTACTTGTTTAATGATAAAAAATTACCAGAAGCTTTAGAAAAGTCTTCAAGATTTGTATCTAACGCTGTATTAGTTACACATAAAGCTCAAACTTCTAGTTCAGAGGGAGTATTATTTGAAAAAGTAATAAAAAATCTATACGAAGAAGTAGAAAATTATAAATATACAAAAATATAAAAAAAGTTCCATTATAAGGACTGATGAGTATATTATAGAAAAAGTGGTATATTTTTTTAATAATTGTAAATAATATGAATATTTACTAGAAATATTTACTTTAAAAGGATTGGAAATAGTAATAAAATGTGTAAAAGCTTATTAAATATTAAATATTTAGAAAAAAACTTGCAAATTTTGTAAATATGATATATAATACGCTTTGTGCAAATTTTATGTGTTTGCTTAAGGATTGCCAATAATGTATAGTTTTTCATAACTATGCAAAAAGTAAATTTTTCCAGTAAAAAATTTATACCTTTAAATAACTTTAAAGGTAATCTATTTTAGATATATTATTGAAGGTTGGTGGTAGAATGAAAATAAATAAAATATACCCATTTTTAATTGTTTCAATATTGATAATGAGCTTTATTGTAACTTATGATATTAATGAAAATAGTTATAAAAATTACACATATGGTAGCACTATAAAAAAAGTTGATTCTGTTGAATCCCCAATAAAAGAAGTGAAATATGAAATTCAACATAGTGGTGTAGAACATGATACAAAGATAGTATACAATGAGAATCAATTTACTGACTATGAAGAAGTAGTTCAAAAGGGTTCTGATGGTATGAAAAAATCTGTTTATCAAGAACTTTATGAAGATGGTGAATTAATATCTAAATCTTTAGAAGAAGAATTTGTTTTTAAGGAACCAGTAGATGAAGTAATTGAGATAGGAACAAAAGAATTTGAAGTTGCAACATCTCGTGGTGGATTTAGATTTACTAATGAATTAGATATGGTTGCTACAGCTTATGATTTATCCTATGAAAGTACAAATAAATATCCTGGAGATCCCTATTATGGGATTACAGCATCTGGCACAAAAGCTCAGCCAGGTACAGTTGCAGTAGATCCAAGTGTAATACCTCTTGGAACGAAGCTATACATAGCTTCAATAGATGGCAGTCCTGACTACGGTTATGCAACAGCTCTTGATACAGGAGGAGCAATAAAGGGTAACAGGATAGACCTGTTTATGGAAAGTGGAACAGATGCTTTAAATTTTGGAATTAGACAAGTTAAAGTCTATATTTTAGAATAAAATATCCATAAGTCAAAAATAAAAATTGCCTTTTGAGGCAATTTTTATTTTTAATTTAATTAAATAATTTTAATAATTATATGCAAAATGCAAAAAATGGTGTATATTGTAATAGGAATTAAAAGCTAATGTGAATTATTAACGGAGGTTATTATGAAGAAACCAATATTCATTGGAATATCTGGAGGAAGCGGTTCGGGCAAAACAACAATAGTTAATAGAATATTTTCAGAAGTTCCTGAAAAAAGTGTAGCCATAATTGAACATGATGCTTACTATAAAGATCAAAGTGATTTAACATATGAAGAAAGGTGCAAAACTAATTATGATCATCCCTTTGCATTTGATACTGATTTATTTGTAGAACATATAAATAAATTGAAAAAGGGAGAGCCTATTTATAAACCTATCTATGATTATGAGGTACATAACCGAAAAATAGATACTATTACTGTAGAGCCAAAAGAGATTATAATAGTAGAAGGATTGCTAGTTTTTTATGAAGAAAAAATTAGAGAATTGCTTGATATAAAAATTTATGTTGATACAGATTCAGATATACGTATTTTAAGAAGGATAATTAGGGATATGAATGATAGAGCGAGGAGTTTGGATTCTATAATAACTCAATATATGAATACAGTTAGACCTGCTCATGAACAGTTTATTGAACCTAGTAAAAAATATGCAGATATTATTGTAACTGAAGGTGGAAATAATTTAGTTGCCGTAGATTTAATGGTAACAAAAATAAAATCACTGTTGAAGATGAATCAACAAAACTCTTTAATAAATAAAAAGGAGAATATTTAATTGATTAAGGAAATAATAGTAGTTGAAGGTAAATCTGATATATCAGCAGTTAAAAGAGCTGTTGAAGCTGAAGTAATTTCAACTAGTGGTTTAGGAATAAATGATAATATAATTAACTTAATTAAAAAAGCATCTAAAAACAGAGGTATTATAATATTAACTGATCCAGATTACCCAGGGAAAAAAATTAGAAATATATTATCTTCAGAGATAGAGAATTGCAAGCATGCATTTATTCCGAGAGATAAAGCTAATAAAAATGGTAATATAGGTGTAGAAAATGCTTCTCCAGAAGAAATTAGAATAGCTTTAAAAAATGCAAAAGCAGAATTTTCAGATAACAGACAGGAATTTACTATTAAAGACTTGGTATATTATAATATTATTGGAAATGACAATGCTTCTAAATTAAGGGGGAAACTTGGAGACGAATTGGGAATAGGATATTGTAGTGCAAAACAATTTTTGAAAAGATTAAATTCTTTTGGAATAACCAGAGAAGAATTAGAAAAAGCAATTAATAGCATATATGAAATAAAGGAATAGATTGATAATGGATGAAAAAAAACTATATTCACCTAAAGTAATGAAGGATATTCTTGAAAAGAATGGTTTTAAATTCAGCAAAAGACTTGGACAAAATTTTCTTATTGATGGAAATATAATTAGTAAAATAGTGGAAGCAGCAGGTGTAGATGAAAAGTCTGGAGTAATAGAAATAGGACCTGGTTTTGGTACACTGACTCAGGGTCTTTGTAAAAAAGCAAAAAAAGTTGTTGCAATAGAAATTGATAAAAGCTTGAAACAAGTTCATAAGGAAACTCTTAATTATGATAATATTAAAATAATATATGAAGACTTTATGAAAATAGATGTAGATAAGCTTATCGAAGAGGAATTTGAGGGGTTAGATGTAAAAATAGTTGCAAATCTTCCTTATTATATAACAACACCAATTATAATGAAAATATTAGAGGAAAAATATAAAATATCAAAAATAGTTGTTATGGTTCAAAAGGAAGTTGCTCAAAGGTTAAATGCTCAACCTGGCACTAAAGAATATGGTGCAATTACTCTTGCTGTACAATATAGGGCTGATACAAATGTATCTATGATTGTTCCTAATACTGTTTTTATGCCTAGGCCAAAGGTTGATTCAGCAGTAATTTCTTTAGATGTTTTAAAAGAGCCAAGGATAGTGGTTGAAGATGAAAAAGTACTCTTTAAAGTAATAAAAGGATCATTTGGGCAAAGAAGAAAAACATTACTGAACGGCTTAAGTAATAATTTACATTTACCTAAAGAGTTAGTTAAAGAAGTGTTAGATAAAGTAAATATTAGTCCAAGTATAAGAGGAGAAACATTAACATTAAAAGAGTTTGGAAATATATCAAATGAAATGATAAATGTTTTAGATGATGAAAACATGGTATAATTATATATATAATGATTAGGGAGGATTTCTATGAAAATATATACTAAAACAGGTGATAAAGGTAAAACATCTCTATATGATGGTACTAAAATTGATAAAGATTCTCTTAGAGTAGAATCTTATGGTACAGTTGATGAATTGAATTCAGTTATAGGGTTTGCATCTAAGTTTGTAGAAGATGATGACATTAGTAGTAAGTTATTAAAAATACAAAAGCGCTTATTCTTTGTAGCAGGAGAGTTGGCAACTGTTGAAGAAGGAAAATTCAAATTTAAAGTTAGAGAAGAAGATATTGAAGGACTTGAAAGAATAATAGATGAATATTTACCTAAAATAAGTGGTTTTGATAAGTTTATTGTTCCTGGGACATCTAGGGCATCTGCAGCGCTTCATGTTTCTAGAACTATATGCAGGAGAGCAGAGCGTAGAATTCTAAGTCTTAAAAAAGAAGAAGAAGTAAGTGATATTCTAATTAAATTTGTAAATAGATTATCTGATGTATTATATACTTTCGCAAGATATTTAGAAACTGACTTAACAATAATGGACTTTGAAAGTTCGTATAATGAAAAAATATAAATGAATAAACAAAAGAACCTCATTAGCAGTTGAGGTTCTTTTTATTGATAAACCATGTTTATTACTGATTATTAGTTTCTTTAATTTTTTTGTTATAGTAAATATATAAAATTGCACTTAGTGATGATTGCATGAATATTGATATAACAATTATTAACGCTAAAACTATATAATTTATTTCTGTTAGAAAAATTATTATTAGTACAATTATCAACAATAATGAAACAATTAAATTAGCTTTTGATGATGCTTTGTGAGCTACTTTGTTTTCTCTTACTTTATCAACTTTAATATTCTTTTTTCTTTTATCATCTAAATATTTCTTTAAAATAATATCATTAGTAATAGATTTAGAAGCACCGCCTAGAATTATTATTGATATTAGTATAATGATACCAGGAATCCATCTTTTTTCAGCATTTTGTAACATTCCAAGACCAACTAATAATAAAAGAAAGCCTGTTAGAAAAAAAACTATGCCTACTGATTTTTTATTTTTCATTTTCTTTTCCTTCTGTTTATTTAGTAGATACATTATATATTAAATTACTTAAATTTTCAACGTTATAATTGATTTTTAACAAAATAAGTAAGAAAAAGTTAATAAATTTGTCAATTATATATTCTTTACAAAAATTTTTTTTATGGTATCATATGAATGATACAAGCTATGGAGGAAAAAAATTGAAGCATTTTATAAAAGTCTTCTTTACATCCCTTATTTGTTTTTTAATAGTTATTATGGGAGGCATATATTTATTTAATGAACTATATAATACGGGAAATGCGGAAGCAACAGATATTATTAATAATATAACAGGAAAAGATGATAATAAAAGGATAAATGTATTATTATTAGGATTAGAACATGAACGTTCAGATACTATAATGATAGCTAGTTATGATGTGAAAAATAAGTCGGCAGATATTATATCAATCCCTAGAGATACATATGTGGACAGAGATGGTTTTGTTAATAGCGCAAATAACAAAATTAATTCAGTTTATACTGTAAAAGGAATTGAAGGACTAGAAAAAATGATAAAAAGCATAACTGGGATTAAGATAGATAAATATGTAACTATAGATTATGATGGAGTAAGGGCAGCCGTTGATGCAGTTGATGGTGTTGAGGTTGATGTACCATTTCATATGAGATATACAGATCCATATTCTGACCCACCTTTGGATATTAATATACCTGCAGGTAATCAAACAATATATGGCGATACTGCGATGGAATTTTTGAGATTTAGAAAAACTAATTATTCTGGTTATAGTGGCTATCCAGAAGGAGATATAGGTAGAATACAGGCTCAACAAAATTTTGTAAAATCTGCAATTAAAAAATCTTTAAGCTTTAAATTACCAAAAGTTGTAAGTGATGTTTATCCATATGTTAATACAGATTTTTCCTTGTCGGAGGTAACATCTTTAGCTGTCAATAGTCTAGGAATTTCTTCAGAAAATATAACTTTTCATATATTGCCAGGAGATACTCAAACAAAAAATGGACTTTCGTTTTATATAATGGATTTTGAAGGCACAAAAGATTTAGTTTATCAGATATTAGAAATTCAATAAAAAACGCCTCAGAGGAGGCGCTTTTTATAGTATTGTAACATTAGTATATACTGCGTTCTTTAGAAGTGTTTTTGTTAATGAGCATTTGTTCACCCATGCGAACCATTTCTCTAACGCTTAAACCATTCACTAAAGCAGGATACATATTTGATGTCATACCATTTAATGTCGGAATGCCTAAATCTTGGGCAATTTCCATCTTTAAATCATTTATAGCCTGCTGTGCTTCAGGTATTACTAATTTATTTCTGCTACTCATACTGTACAGCTCCTTTCATATATTGAAGCTATACAATTATTATATTCTTAATTTTGAAAAATAAACAAATTAAAATTTGTAAAAATATATATTTTTTTCAATTTAAAAATTCTATTATTTTATATTGATATAGTAGTAAAACGGATTACCTAGGACAATTAGATGTAGTTTCTAGAAGCTGACGAAGTAGATAATATATATATTCTAGATTACATTCACAGTCGTTACGTCTGCGTCTTCTTCTATTGAATTGTGCGTTTCCAGCTGGACTTACCTGACCGCAAAAATCATCATCAGAATCTCTTCTAACATTACCATAACCTTCTGCAAATTCACCATTTGATTCTACAAAGCTAGCTGTAAAATTTCCACATCGTCCAGTTCCACTTATACATCCAGGTCCTCTTAATGCTATTCTTTGTATACCCCTTACGCTGTCTCTATCGTGCCTTCTACCAGTTTCACCTAATACGTCATTTCCATTACACCTTCTACCAGTTTCACCTAATACATCATAATCATTACATCTTCTACCTGTTGTACCCATAACATTATTCGATCTATTATAACTCATATTAACACCCTATTTATATAATTTAGAGCCAAGCTCATTAATATAATATTCGACAAATTGTTATATGTTACAACATGTCTGAAATTCATATCATTAATAAGTGTTTTTAAATGATTCCTTAAATTTTTTACTAATTTCTTTTCGTTTACAAGAGTTACAAATTTGATTTTCTTTTTCTATGTTAAGTTTATCATCTGTATATTTTAAAGCTTCATAAGTTGTAAAATATTTACCACATATTGAGCAAGAAACTAAATTAAATGTTCTGTTCCAAATTGTTCTTTTGCCATTCTTATCATCAATACTAATTGCATCAGTTGGACATACTTCCACACAAGCTGCACATCCTATACAATCTTTAGAAGCATCATCGTATGGAGTTGATACTTTTTTAGTTGTACCTCTATTTACTAATGATATGGCTTTTGTACCTAGTTTATCACATGCTTCAACACATAAACCGCATAAAATACAGTTTTCTTTCTTTTTATTATCTAAATATTTATAATGAATATCAACATTATATTCCTTAGCTAAAGATTTGATTGTATCATTGTTTGGAGTTCTTAATAAAAGAAGTAAAATTATATTTTTTCTTATTTTTATAATCTTATCGGAGTTTGTTGAAACTTCAATACCATCTTTAATTGGATAAACACATGAAGATACGATTTTAGTTTTTCCTCCGTCATTTATTTCAACTATACATAATCGGCATCTTCCTTGACCTTCAAATCCTTTTTTGTGACAGAGATTAGGGATATAAATATTGTTTCTTTTTGCTAACTCCATTAAAGTTTCACCAGTATTACCATTATAAAGTTTTCCATTAATTTTTACTTTCAACAACAACACCCCCAATCTTAACAGCACCAGTAGGGCAATTAGTGAAACATGCACCACATTTGACACATATATCTGCATTTATAATATGAGGTTCTTTTTTTATTCCAGTTATAGCATTAGTAGGACATTTTTTGGCACATAGTCCACATCCAATACATATTTCCTCTTCAATATAGTAGGATGTTAATTTTTTACAAATGCCTGCATTGCATTTTTGATTAACAATGTGATCTATATATTCATCTTTGAAATATTTTATAGTTGTTATAACAGGATTTGGTGCTGTTTTACCTAATCCACATAAAGAAGCGTTACTAATGGTTTCTGATAAATCTAATAGCAATTCAATATCCTCAAGCTCACCTTCTCCTTTGGTGATATTTGTTAATATTTCAAGCATAATTTTTATACCTTCACGGCAGGTTGTACATTTACCACATGATTCTTCAGAAAGAAATTCCATATAGTATCTGGCTAATTCGACCATACAGGTAGTATCATCCATTACTATGACTCCGCCTGAGCCCATCATAGAACCAATATTGCTTAATGAATCAAAGTCTAGAGAAATATCTAAATGTTCCTTTGGTATACAGCCTCCTGACGGACCTCCTGTTTGTATTGCTTTAAAAGGTCTATCTTTAATAATACCTCCTCCAATATCAAATACTAATTCTCTTAATTTCGTACCCATAGGAACTTCAACAAGACCAGTATTTTTAACCTTTCCCACAAGAGAAAATACTTTCGTGCCGGAATTATTTTCTATACCAATACTTTTAAACCACTTAGCGCCATTGCTAATAATAGGAGGTATATTAGCCCAAGTTTCAACATTGTTTAGTATAGTTGGTTGATTCCATAGTCCTTTTTCAACACTTCTTATATATTTGGCTCTAGGTTCGCCAACATTTCCTTCAATAGAAGCCATTAAAGCACTAGATTCACCACATACAAAGGCTCCTCCGCCTCTTACAATTTCTAAATCAAAATCAAAATTGCTACCAATTATATTTTCACCTAAGTATCCATGTTTTTTTGCGTTATCAATTGCTATCTGCATGTTTTTTCTAGCAAGTTCATATTCATCTCTAATGTAAAGATATCCTTTATGAGATTTTATAGCATATCCGCAAATAATCATACCTTCAATAACAGTATTAGGGTCACCTTCCATAATACTTCTATCCATAAAAGCACCGGGGTCACCTTCATCACCATTACAAACTATGTATTTAGGAAAGTTATTATACTTATAACAGGTTCTCCATTTGCTACCTGTAGGAAATCCTGCTCCACCTCTACCTCTTAACCCAGAAGCTTCAATTACATCAATTATTTCTTCTGAAGTCATTTCAAATAGCACTTTTCTTAAAGCTTTATAGCCATCTCTCTCTAAATAATCTTCAATTAATAAAGGATCTACTTCACCTATATTTCTAAGTGAAATTTTTTGTTGATGTTTATAAAATGTTGCATCTTTGTGTGATATAAGTTTCTTTTTTTCATTTGTATCATAGTATAGAAGCTTGTCAATTATTTCACCATTCAGAATAGTTTTTTCAACTATTGCATCAACATCCTTTGTTGATACCTTAAAATAAGATATATCATCTGGCAATATTTTTACGACGGGACCTTTTTCACACAATCCATTACAACCAGTAGCTTTTACTAAAGGTTGCACGGCAATTTTTGTATCTTTTAATTTTTCTTTTAATTTTGTATATACTTCAAAACTATTGTTTGCTAAGCAGCCAGTACCGCAACATACTAATATTTTTCTGTTACTATTGTTCATGTTCTAGCCCCCTATATTCATCGATTACAGTTTTAACTTTTTCTTTTGTCATACTGCCATAATATTTACCATTTACCATCATAACTGGAGCAAGAGCGCAAGCACCTAAGCAGTTTACAATTTCAATTGAAAATAAGCCATCTTCTGTCGTTTCTTCAGGAGCAATGTTTAAAATATCTGTTAATTCTTCGATTAATGAATTTGAACCTCTAATATGACAAGCTGTACCGTTACAAACCTTTATAATATATTTTCCTTTTTCTTTCAAACTTAAGGCTTTATAAAAGGTAGACATACTGTAGATATCACTTAAGGGTATATTTAAATAATCTGAAATTTTAGTCATTACTTCTTTAGGAATAAAACCATATTCTTTTTGTATATCTTGAAGTATGGCTAGGGTAAACTTTTTTTCATTAGGATATTTTCTTATTATTTTAATTGTTTCATTATAATCAATAGAAGAATCTATTTTCA
Organism: Sedimentibacter sp. MB31-C6; assembly: GCF_035934735.1. Lineage (NCBI taxonomy): Bacteria > Bacillati > Bacillota > Tissierellia > Sedimentibacter > Sedimentibacter sp. MB31-C6. Next base: position 490,539 of record NZ_CP142396.1, on the reverse strand, counting down.
TATATATCACCTTCGTTAAAATATTTAGAACATCCATTATCAAACTAGTAATGGATGTTCAATAATTATTTGATTAAAAGCTTGCTTCGGTAGCTTTTTCTTGTATTGAAAGTTCTTCAAGCTTTTCAATAGTTGGAATACCGTATTTATCCCAACCTCTGACTTCATAATATTTATCAAGCATTTTATCTATTTGAGCTACTCTACCTTTCGCAGGACCACTGGTTAATGCTTCATTTAAAAGTCTAGGTGGTAAGGTATCGTCAGCTCTAGAAAAACCTGCTTCAATGTTAAATAGTTTTTCTAGATTCCAAATTCTTTCACCAATTTTTAACATTTCTTCGTCAGACAAATCAATTCCAATTGTGCTTCTTAGCATGGCAGATATTTCTGGTAGTCCTAATGCAAAGGTAGTAAATAAGCAGATATCTGATGAATCAACTAAGGCAGTTAAATCTTGAAAAGTTTTTAAAAGTTCAGGTTTTCCTTCTGTTTCTAATGGATCTGTTTTTACTGGTATACCTAAAACTTCTGGAGATGTTAAGTAACCTCTTACGTGACAACCGCCTCTGTTACTTGTTGCATATGAAATAGCCATTCCTTGAATAGCTCTACCATCATAAGCTGGCATTTCTTGTTTTTTAACGCTCATAGATAGTTCAGTATGTCCATACTTCTCTGCTAATCTGTAAGAACCTAAAGCTAGAGTATCTCCAAAACCTTCTCTAATTCCTGTAAGTTCTGCCCATTCAATTATTCCCTCTTCATCACCAAATTCTAAAGCTTTCCCATCTAGGTCTTCCTTAGTAATAAATCCTTTTTCATAAAGTTCCATTGCACAGGCTATAGTAGAGCCCATTGTAATTGGATCCATGCCTAACATATTACATACATGATTTGCTTTGTCTATGGCGTTCATGTCATTTACACCACTGGAAGCTCCAAAAGACCATCCTGCTTCATATTCTGGACCTGCCACAATTCCCTTATACTTACCATCTGGTATTTTTACTACTCTACCACAGCCAATGGGGCAAGCAAAACATGCTTTGTTACGTACAAGATAATTTTCTGCTAAAAATTCACCACTTATTTTTTCTGCGTCTTCAAAATATGAAGTTTGCCAGTTGTTAGTTGGAAGAGCGTGAGATTCGTTTAATATATTTACTAAAATTTGAGTTCCATATGCACCAAGTCCAGCACCTGTAACAGGGTTTTCTTTTAATTTGTTTCTTGCATCAAGTACAGATTTCATAAATTCAGCTTTATTAGCTACACCTATACTTTTAGTTCCTTTTACAACAACCGCTTTAAGATTTTTAGAACCCATAACAGCTCCTAGTCCTGACCTTCCAGCAGCTCTGTCTTTTTCGTTCATAACAGTAGCAAATAGTACTAATTTTTCACCTGCAGGACCAATACAAGCTACTTTTGAATTTTCATCATTTTCTTGTTGCAGAATGTCTGTCGTTTCAAAAACGTTTTTACCCCAAAGATGTTTTGCACTTTTAAGTTCTATAACATCATTGTTAATATTCAAATAGACAGGAGAGTCGGATTTTCCTTCAAAGATAATACCGTCATAACCTGCGAATTTTAATTCTGGCCCAAAATGTCCACCAGAGTTTGCTGCACCAATTGTACCTGTTAATGGAGCTTTTGCTACTACGTTAAATCTTCCAGCGCAGGCAGCGTATGTTCCGGTCATAGGTCCAGTCATGAAAATTAGCTTATTTTCAGGACTTAGGGGTTCAATTGTAGGATCAATTTCATCATATAAATATTTAGAGCCTAAACCTCTACCTCCAAGATATAAGTTGGCATCATCCATTTTTAGTTTTTCAAGCTTTATAGTTCTATCACTTAAATTTACTCTAATTAATTTTCCAGTCCATCCTTTCATTATTTTGCCCCCTCTCCAAATACTTCAACAAATTGGCTGGCAATGTCCTTCCTTTTTTGTAAATTACTGTCTAATTCCTTATACTCTAAAGCTCCACTAGGACATAATTTTACGCATTGAGGATATCCATCACATAAATCACATTTTACTACTTTTTTTAGTCTAGAACTGTAAGTCATATTTCCAAATGGACATGCGCTAACACACAGTTTACAACCAATACATTTTTCACTATCATAATGAACTATACCTGTTTCTTCATCTTTTGTAAGTGCATTAACTGTGCAAACTGTCATACAATGGGGTTCATCACATTGTAAGCAAGTCATAGGTACTTGTATACCTACTTCGTCAAAAAATTGTACAGAAATAGCAGAATCTTTTGGATTAAAAGTATCGTTTTTAGTAAATGAACATACTAGTTCACAAGTTCTACATCCTGTACATTTGTCTGGAGAAATAACTATTCCTTTTGACATAAACCTCTGGTCACCAATAGGTGCCAGGTTCACCTCCTTTATTTTAATTAAATTTTACTCACTAGTTGTAAATAAGCAAAGGGATACAAATTAATCTTATTGATTAATTTGTATCCCTTTGCTCAATGGCAGGTGTAAAAATTACTTTTTACGCCCTAACGTTCATAAAGGCCTAAGATAGGTCCATTATAAATCGGGACATCATATCTTTATCCTCCTGCTACAGGAGGAAATATTGCCAATACATCATTATTTTTTAAAATAGTATCTATTTTGCTATAACTTCCATTTACCAAGAGTATTCCTAGTTCGTCTTCATTTATATTAAGAATTTTAAGTATGTCTTTTATACTTACTTCATAAGCGAAGGATAAACGTTTGCCTTTCCAACGACCATTTCTGAAAGAAGCAAACAACTTGACTTCAACTTCCATGTTTTCTCCTAAATATTAAATATTATTGTAATTATATCACATAGAAATATTTTTTACAATAGATTAATGTAAAAATTGGTAAAAAATGTTTAGCATCTGCATATACTGACATTATAATATTAAAGGAGGTTTATTTATGTACAGATATCCATATGGAGAATATCCATTTATTCCTGTGAATAATAATATGTATGCTCTTCAACAGCCTGATGTACAAGAAATTATGCAAACAATTCGCTCACAGCATAGTAATTTATATTCTCAATTGCAAAGAGCAACTATTGGCCGTATGGTCATTGATTATTTATTTACACTTATTGTAAGCTTTACACTTGAACAAGGAAATAGCAATTTAACAGCTAACCAAATATACAGTAGATTCCAAAATCAGGTTCCATGGTTTGGATTAATATTAAGACAATTTAATATTCCGCGAAATCAAATAGATAGAGTACTAACTAGAGTAATTGAAATAACTTTAGATGCAATGAGAAATGGCAATGGTCAACCAGAACCAGGTAATGGATGGATAGGTTGGGAAGATTTAGGAGGAGCTCTAACTACAGCACCAGCAGTATCTTCTTGGCAACAAAACCGTCTTGATGTATTTGCAGGAGGTTCAAATAATAGCCTTTACCACAAATGGTGGGATGGGAGAGCATGGAGCGACTGGGAGAATCTTGGTGGAACATTAACATCTGCACCAGGAGCTGTATCGTGGGGACCTAATCGTATTGACGTATTTGTAAGAGGAACAGATCAAAGTCTCTACCATAAATGGTGGGATGGATCAAGGTGGAGCGATTGGGAAAGTCTTGGTGGTGAATTGACTTCTGCACCATCAGTATCTTCATGGCAACAAAATCGTCTTGATGTATTCGCTAGAGGTACAGATAACAGCCTCTATCATAAATGGTGGGATGGAACGCGTTGGAATGATTGGGAAAATCTTGGCGGAACATTAACATCAGCACCAGCGGCTATATCTTGGGGACCAAATAGAATAGATGTATTCGCCAGAGGTGAAAATGATAACTTAATCCATAAATGGTGGGACGGAAGAAGTTGGAGCAACTGGGAGAGCCTTGGAGGTACACTTACATCTGGACCTGCTGTTTCGTCTCGTCGTGCAAATCACCTAGATGTGTTTGTTAGAGGAAGAAATAATAGATTATATAAGAGAACATGGAATGGCTCTCGATGGGAAGATTGGGAAGACTTAGGCGGAAATTTAGACTCTGGACCAGCTGCAATTTCTTGGGGCCCAAATCGTACAGATGTATTTGCCAGAGGACAGAACAGAAACCTTATCCATTTATACCAAGGTCAATAGCAACTATTTTCATTTTAACATATGATTAATAATTGATTATTTAGTAGCTTAATATACCTTGATGAACTATGTAGATGTATACTTAGTTTATCAAGGTATAAGTATTTTGATAGACATAATGAAAATTAGAATTTATTTATAAGCATTTTTTTACTAATAGTAGAAATTTTTAAAATAACCAATTTATTATTGCATATAATTTACTGTTATGTAATAATGTTAGTAATAAATATAAAAAAATACATTACTAATAATAATTGTTGGTATAAAGAATGGAAGGAGTCTTATGAATAACAGTTTAATAAAGAAAAATCAATTCATTAATGAGCAAGTCTTATCATATGAACTTGGTAGTAGGGAAAGGGAAGAGTTAGAAAAAGAACTGGCTAAAATGAAAAATTCATTTATAGATATACCAGTTATAATTGGCGGTAAGGAAATTCGTACTGGAAATAAGGGTATGTGTTTACTTCCACATAACAAAAATAAAATCATAGGAGAATATCATAAAGCTGGAAAAACAGAAGCTTTGAAGGCAGTTGAGGCATCTTTAAAGGCTAAGGAAGAATGGGAAAACATGCCATGGCAATCGAGGATAGCAATATTTTTAAGAGCTGCTGAACTTGCAGCAGGTCCATGGAGAGCAAAACTTAATGCTTCTACTATGCTAACTCAAAGTAAAACTTATAAGCAAGCTGAAATAGATTCAGCCTGTGAACTTGTTGACTTTTTTAGATACAATGTAGAATACTTGAAAGAGATATATATGGAACAGCCTATTTCTGCTAAAGGAATTTGGAATAAGACAGAATATAGACCTTTGGAAGGATTTGTTTTTGCAGTATCTCCTTTTAATTTTACGTCAATTGCAGCTAATTTACCATCGGCACCGGCAATTGCAGGCAATACCGTAGTATGGAAGCCGGCATCCAGCACAGTATACTCTTCTTATGTTGTATATCAACTATTGCAGGAAGCAGGTATGCCGGATGGAGTTATAAATTTTTTACCTGGCAATTCAGATGATATAGGTAGTTTGATTCTTAATAGACCAGAACTTTGCGGTATTCATTTTACTGGTTCTACAAAAGTGTTTCAAGATATGTGGAAAACAGTAGGAAATAATATTTCAAGTTATAAAACATTTCCAAGGCTTGTTGGGGAAACTGGTGGTAAGAACTATATAGTAATACACAAATCAGCGAACTTAAAATCTGCTGTACGCGGATTAATTGAAGGAGCTTTTGAATATCAGGGACAAAAATGCTCTGCAGCTTCAAGAGCTTATGTGGCAAGAAGTGTATGGCCAGAAATAAAAGAATTACTTTTAAATAAAGCAAGTAGTCTTAAAGTTGGTGATATAGAAGAATCTGATACTTTCATGGGGGCAGTAATAGATCAAAAATCATTTAATACTATTAAAGGATATATTGATTATATAAAAAATTCTGAGGAAGCTAAAATAATTTTTGGTGGTGACTGTGATGACAAAAAGGGTTATTTTATTGAACCTACAATTGCAGTAACAACTGAACCTAAATTTAAAACCATGGAGGAAGAAATCTTCGGACCTGTATTGACAATTTATGTTTACGAAGATGAAGAATTTAATGAATTATTATCATTAGTCAATAATACATCTGTTTATGGATTGACTGGTTCTGTGTTTGCAAAGGATAGATTTATAATTGAACAAGCTGAAAAAGTTCTTGTAAACTCTGCTGGCAATTTTTATATAAATGATAGACCTACTGGTGCTGTAGTAGGACAGCAGCCGTTTGGAGGTAGCAGATTGTCAGGTACTAATGATAAGGCAGGTTCAAAAATAAATATTTTACGTTGGATAAGCCCAAGAGTAGTTAAGGAAAATCTAACGAATTAATATTTGAATATATCAGTCTTTATGAATCAGATGTTAAGATAAAGAGCCGTTGAACTTTGATGTGACCCCTAAAAGTTACAGATTATCGGCTCTTTCTTTAATAGAATTATTGGTCGTATTTTTGATGTATACCTAATAGTAAGGTGTCAATGGCATTACATAACTCTTTTCTTACTTTATCAGGATCGGAAAACGCATATCTTAGTTGTAAGGTTGTATAGCCGTGGAGAATGCTTGTTAACAAATTAAGTATTTCGTTTGTATACTCTTGCTTGAAGTTACAGGAACGAATAAGTGTTAATAAAAGTGATGTGTAATTTCCAAATATCTCTTCTGTTTTTTCTGTGCCGTGCCAAGTTGCCCATTGGATAGTTTCATAAATTCCAGAATGTTCAATCGTATAGTTGAGGTATTCAACTGCGACGGACTTTATTGCAGTATCTCCATAATTGCCGATAGATACTTTTGTCATTCTTTCGTTCATCTTACTCATACCATTATGGGCCATTTCTCTAAGTAAGTCGTCCAGACTGTCTATGTGATTATATAGGGAGGGAGTACGAATATTTAGTTTTTCAGCAACGGCTTTTAAAGAAACATTATTAAGCCCTTTTTCATCAGCTATATCAGACGCAGCTTGCACTACTGCTGTTTTGGTTACTCGCATAATTTTACCTCGCTTAAAATGGTTTTACACCATTTTACCTAATTACATTAGTATCGTCAATAATTATATTAGAAAAAGTACTAACTATATTGACAAAGGGCATGTTATAATATAAAATACTAATTAGGTTAGTATTTTAACTACCATAAATAGTTTTGGAGAATAAAGGAGAATTTTATGAACACACAGCAAATTTGTATTAACGGGATACCTGCAATTCTTTGGGGAGTATCGTCAAAACGTTTATATCTCTATATCCATGGTCAAGACGGTAATAAGGAAGAAGCTGCCACTTTATCTGAAATTGTTTGTCGCCATGGTTGGCAGGTTTTAAGTATTGATTTACCCGAACACGGCGATAGAAAAGGTGAAATATATTCTTTTGTCCCGTGGCATATCGTACCAGAATTGAATTCAGTAATGGAATACGTTAAATCCCGTTGGAAACATATTTCATTATTTGCAAATAGTATTGGAGCTTGGTTTAGTATGCTTAGTTTCTGTAACGAGCGATTAGAAAAGTGTTTATTTGTTTCGCCTGTTCTGGATATGGAGCAACTCATTTCCAAGATGCTGAGATGGGAGAATGTTTCTGAAGTTCGTTTAAAGCAAGAGCTTATTATCCCTACTTCTTTTGGACAGACTCTTTCTTGGGAATATTGGAGGTATGCTATAGAACATCCGATTGTAAAATGGGATGTTCCCACTGAAATTTTGTATGGTGGAAAAGACAACCTTATCGAACGTGGAGAAGTGGAACTGTTTACTCGAAAATTTGGTTGTGATTTAACTGTAATGGAAAATAGCGAGCATTGGTTTCACACTGAGCAGCAGATAGCTTTTATGCGTAGATGGCTCAATAAGAGTTTTAGAAATAAGGAATTGTCGGAAAATGTGAGATAGTAAAGATACGGGAACGTTGTTTCCGTTGACTTGTATCATAAATATTTTAATTTTAATTTGACAGGTACATATCTTATTATATAATTGTTTTATAACTTAGTAAATGCAGAATATTATTTTGACATTTTTTCATGCTATAAAAGAAAAATATATAAGGGAGGAAGTATAATGGCTAAACATCATATATATACAATGAGTTTCGCAAGTGTATATCCACATTATGTTACGAAGGCGGAGAAAAAAGGACGTACTAAAACTGAAGTTGATGAAATAATTCGTTGGTTGACAGGATATACCCATGAAGAGCTAGAAGCTCAATTGGAAAAACAGACAGACTTTGAGACTTTCTTTGCGGAAGCACCTCAGCTGAATCCTTCGCGTGCTTTGATTAAAGGTGTGGTTTGTGGTGTCAGAGTGGAAGACATTGAAGAATCAACTATGAAGGAAATTCGTTATTTAGATAAGCTTATCGATGAGTTAGCAAAGGGAAAATCAATGGAAAAGATTTTGCGAAAATAATAATAGAAAAAGTGGTAAATATGGTGAAAATTAGATTAATTAAGCCTAGCTATAATTTAGAATATGAATTCTTAGATATGATTACAGAGTGGAAAAAATCTGAAGAAGAATTAATACCATGGAGTTTAAATCTATATGACATTGATTTTAATTTGATGGTAGAAAAATTGAATGGATACAGCAAAGGAATAGGCTTGCCAGAAGGCTTTATTGAGAATTCTACATATTGGCTGATAAATGAAAATGATAAAATTTTAGGAGCTATTGATATTAGGCATAAACTCACTGATTATTTATTGTTTAGAGGTGGTCATATTGGTTATGGTATAAGACCAAGTGAGAGACAGAAAGGTTATGCTTCATTAATGCTGTCATTAGCAATGAAAGAATGTAAAGATATAGGATTATCAAAAGTATTAATAACTTGCTTAAAAAGCAATTTAGGTTCAGCAAAAACAATTCTTAATAACGGAGGAATTCTTGAATCTGAAGATATAGATAATGGTGAAATATTTCAAAGATATTGGATTTATATTAAATAGCAACCTTTATCACAAGACATGCCATAATAATAAAAAAAGGAAAAATATTACTTATATATTGATATATTGCTCGAATTAAATTCGAGCAATTTTTTTTAAAAGCTTTAAGAAACATTAATAATATAATCCGAAAAAGTACCCCAATTTTCAATTTTATAAAACATTGGATCGGTTGACAAGAAATAAACAATTATAGGAATATAATTCAAATTGGGATGAGCATTAAAGAAATCATTATCACCATATCGTATTGCTTCTAAAGCAAGGGGAAGTTCCTTTCTAAAAATTGCTTCACGTATAGCTTTAATCTCTGGAACAAATTGTCCATCCACATACAAATAAACATAAAAAGCGTTACCATTTGCGTCGTCTTCCATCCATTCACCCATTACTTCATCTCTCATTGGATTAAGTTTGTAATAAGCAAAATCCGAACCTATTGTCAAAAAAAGATCAGCGGTTATATCTGAATGGGTTAATGTATATCGTCTAGGTATAATTGGTTCAGTAGCAGTAACATCAGTAAATTCAACATATAGTTTTTCAGGATTCAATCGACTCATTTAAATATCCTTTCTTATTTAATATATTAATTATAATATGCTAATTATATATATTTGTTTCTGATTTTACAGGGCTCATTATGAAAAGTAGTTTTTTAAAAAAACTATTTACAATTACGCTATTATGTGTTACTATATACTAGTAGTAAGTAATACTAAATACAAGTCATACAGAATAGCTAGGAGGGGTTACGTTGAAGAACCTTACGGAAATGCTCAAAGGTGTGTTGGAAGGCTGTGTTCTTGAAATTATCAGCCACGAGGAAACCTATGGATACGAAATCACGCGGAGGTTAAATTCACTCGGATTTTCAGATGTTGTAGATGGGACAGTTTACACCATCTTGGTGCGGATTGAGAAAAATAAGCTTGTAGAAATTACAAAAAAGCCATCTGATATGGGACCGCCGAGAAAGTTTTTCAAGCTCAATGATGCAGGGCGTGAAGAGTTGAGGAGGTTTTGGGAAAGATGGGAATTCATATCATCAAAAATTAATGAGTTAAAGGAGAAGGAATAATGAATTTCTGGGAAAAAATTACAGGAAGCGACATGACTAAAGAATTGAAATCTTTTGAATCGCGAGCCAAAAAGCTACCAGTTGATTATCAAGATGCATGGGAAAAAATTAATACTAATCTTTGGATGTACTCAGATTTCACTGGGCGTAACATTATGCCAATCCTTGACGGTGTGCTTGGTCTTCTCGAAGAAACAGTTGCAGATGGTCAGAGTATACAAGATGTTTTGGGTGACGATATCAAAGGCTTCTGTTCAGCGCTGGTTGGCGAGGAAGGGGCAAAGTCTTATCGTGATAAGTGGCGTGAGCAACTCAACAATAATATCGCTAAAAAATTAGGTAAATAGGAGGATAAAATGAGAATACAAGATATTATAGAAGGCAAAAAAGAGTGGCGAGCTCACATGGCGCGTGTCAAGGCACTTCCGAAAGATTATCAGATTGTTTATAAAGAAATTCAAAAATATCTATATAAGGTCGGCCCTGTTGAGCTAACTGATGGGATTGGTTTACTCTCGGGGATTATCGATCTTTTTGAAGAAGGCGCGCTCTTGGGAAAAGGCGTGCTCGAAGTGACGGGCATTGACGTAGCAGCTTTCTGCGACGATCTAATCAAAGATTCAAAAACTTACGCTGACATCTATCAAGAATCTGTTAACCAAGAAGTTAACAATGCTATTAAAAGGGACGCGGATAAAACAAAGTAAAAGGGATGGTAGAGTGAGTAGATACGAGTGGATATTATGCCCGGTTTGTGGCAATAAAACAAGGGTCAAGATACGTGATGATACGGTGATTGAAAACTTCCCGCTATTTTGTCCCAAGTGTAAACAGGAAACAATAATCAATGTAAAACAATTGAATATATCAGTTATTAAAGAGCCAGACGCTGAGACGCAGAGCCGATAACATGTAAGTGAAATTACAGTTGTCGGCTCTTTTTTTAGGTAATTACTCAAGATGCATTGAAAGGATTAGACCATATTTGAGTAAGTGTACTTTATTGTAGAGGAGGAAAAGAAAATGAAAAAAAATATAATACAAATTAAAGGGGTAAAGAAAGCCTACAAAGATGTAGAAGTACTCAAAGGAGTAGATTTTGAAGTAGAGGAGGGAGGTATTTTTGCACTACTAGGTTCCAATGGAGCAGGAAAAACAACTATGATTAGAATCATGGCTACTTTAATTAAAACAGATGCAGGAAGTGTTGTGATCAATGGCTATGATATTGAAAAAAATTCAGGGAATATTAGAAGTTCTATCAGTCTTACTGGTCAGTTCGCTGCTATTGATGAAATTTTGACTGGGCGTGAAAATCTTCAAATGATAGCAAAACTTAGACATCTTAAAAATCCAAATCAAATAGTAGATGAGTTAATTAATCGTTTTGGTATGTCAGAGGCTGCAGATCGGAGAGTAGCTTCTTATTCAGGAGGGATGAAAAGAAGAATTGACATTGCAATGAGCCTTGTGGGAAATCCAAAGATTATTTTCTTAGATGAACCAACTACAGGCCTTGATCCAGAAGCACGTTTAGAAGTTTGGAAAATCATAAAAGAGCTATCAGCTGATGGAACTACCATATTCTTAACCACTCAATATTTAGAGGAAGCAGAGCAACTTGCAGATAAAATTGCTATTCTTCATGGTGGAAAAATCATTGCTATAGATACATTAGAAGGATTAAAAAAATTATTTCCACCTGCAAAAGTTGAATATGTTGAAAAACAACCTACTTTAGAAGAAATATTCCTAACAATCATTGGTAAAAAGGAGGAGAAATAAATGGAATCAACAAATAAGTATTTTTTTAAAGATATGAGTGTTATGTTTGGGCGTTCGATGCGTCATTTTTTAAGAAGTATGGATACAATTATTACGGTTTGTATCACACCAATTGCGATGATGCTATTATTTGTTTATGTATTAGTGGGATTGCATATGTAGCTTACCGTTTGTTTATAGATAAAGAGTGTGGTATTTTTGAACGTTTTCATTCTATGCCTATAGCTCGCTCTACAGTATTATGGGGACATGTATTAACATCAATAATCTCTAATGGAATTTCGGTAGTAGTTATTATACTTGTTGCATTACTAATGGGTTTCCGTTCTACAGCAGGAATATTAGAATGGTTAGCAGTATTTGGAATTCTTGGGGTATTTACACTTGCTTTGACTTGGATTGCTGTAATTGCAGGACTTGCTGCTAAAACACCAGATGGTGCAGGGGCATTCTCTTACCCAATCATATTTTTACCATTTATAAGTTCTGCCTTTGTACCAACAGATACTATGCCTTCAGTAGTAAGAGTCTTTGCAGAAAATCAACCTGTAACTCCTATTGTAGAAGCTATTCGTAACTTATTAGCAAACCAGCCAGTAGGAAATGAGATATGGACTGCTTTGATTTGGTGTATAGCAATAATTGTTGTTGCGTATACATTTGCAATGAGAGTTTATAAGAAATTATAACCTATGTTTATAATAAGTACAGTTAAAAGTTAAATGGCTTGGGATATAACAAAACGACCAATTTTTACAGAAATAAGCCAAGAACACTTACAAGAATTAAGGGATAGAAGAATTTCTCTATACAATCTTATGATCTTATTAGTTGTTATAAGTATAGTACCTTACAAAACAAACAATGAGTAAATTACGGTCCATAAATTCATGTAAGGGCGGACGAAAATATAGTGATTTTTTAATAATCAATAATTATTTATTGTAAAACAATAAATAATTATTGACTTAGATAAAAATTCTGATATAATAAAATTATAAATTATCATTTGGAGAGACTTATGTATTAAAAAAGTATAGTTCATTATATAACTGAAATTTGTGTTGATATTTTATTTTTTACTGATTCCAATTTTTATTATTTCATTGAAAAATTTCATCAGTGCAAATTATATGTGGATTACCACTAACTTCTTGATAGTTGTATTATATGGAATACAACTGGCAAAGCTACAATTTATCAGTGGAAAGAATAAAGGATTTGTTGGCAGTTAATAAGGATAAATTAGATTTTAAATATTGAAAGGTCAATTATTATGAAAAAATTAAAGATAATTTTATCAATTGCAGCTTTGTTGCTTACTATAATTATTTCCGGTTGTTCAATTGAAACGAATCAAGATTATATTGCAAAGCAAATTAACATTGAGATACCAGATGTTTTAAATATTGAATATATGGATGATCATGGTGGATTTCATGGGGATGGAGAAAAATTTGCTAAAATAATATTTGATAATAAAAATGGTTTAAATATATTATCCCAAATAGAAAAAAGTAATAGATGGAACAAACTACCCTTAACAAAAAACCTTAATCTCATTATGTATGGGGGAGTTAAGGATAATGTAGAGTATAGTTATAATTTAGCAGAAAAGTCGGAGATACCAGAGATTAAAAGTGGATATTGGTATTTCAATGATAGACATTCTGAAAGTATGCATCCAGAAAAAGATGCCGAACTATTTGACAGGCATTCGTTTAATTTTACTATTGCTATGTACGATGTTGATAATAATACATTATACTATTTAGAATTTGATACATAATGAATTTTTCGATTTAGTCCAAGGAAGGTTTTATGATTAGTTTTCTTATGTTGGGTAGTTTAGTATTGGGTTTAATTGCATGGATATTACCTGTTATTAATATCATGCGATTTAAAAAAAGTAACAATAATAACTGGGTGATTCTATCCTTTTTGAGTATTAGTGCTTGTGCTATTACATTATATTTTCAAATTTTATATAACAATTATTTAGTTGAAATTTGGGATGCATCCGCTCTAATGGACACAACAGGTGCTTCTACATTTCTTTCAGTGGTTCTACTGGTGGTTACGATAATATTAAATGTAATTACTATGATTATATATTTTCATAGAGCAGAAGTATAGTAAGTTTATATTCAGCTTGCAGTTTTAACTGAGGGAGGACGTTAGTTCTCTCTTTAATATTTTTGTGTTGAAATCTAGCAGTATTAGAATATAATGTAAATAGTACAATAATTGAACATTGATAGAATGACACACAATAAAAAAATGGAGGGGTTATGAACGAGTTTATAAAATTATTAAAATCACATACTTCAATTAGAAAATTCAATGATGAAAAAATTACAGATGAACAAATACAGCATATTCTTGAAGCAGCTATGCAAGGAGCAACTGCAGGAAATATGATGGCTTACAGTATTATTAAAATTAGAGTAAAGCAGACACTGTCAAAGCTTGCTAAAAGCTGTGATGACCAGTCATTTATAGCGGATGCAGATGTAGCACTGTTATTTGTTGCTGATAGCTACAAATGGCATAGATTTTACGAGCAGAGAAATATTTTTGAAACATTCTCTGACTATAAAGGACCATGCATAAGTGATTTCATGCTAGGAGTCGAGGATGCAATGATTGCAGCACAAAATGCTGTAATAACAGCAGAAAGCCTGGGTATAGGAACATGCTATATAGGTGATATTATGGAAAATTATGAATATCATAAGGAGCTTTTTAATCTGCCTAAATACTCAATGCCCGTAGCTTTAGTAGTAATGGGAAACTATGATACAAAACCTCAAACAAGAGAAAGATTTGACAAATCATATGTGGTGTTTGATGAGTCCTATCCAATAATAACTGAAGAATTTATCGATAATATGTTTTCAAGGAAAGAATCCAAAGACAAAGACTTTGCTGTAAAATTTTATAAAAGAAAAATGGACGCCCCATTTTTTAAAGAAATGATAAGGTCGATTAAACTGTATATTAAAGAATGGAATGAGTAACAGGGAATTATACGGGTATGGATATGATGCTTATTTTATAACTGATATTCAGCAGGAATTACAAGATGAATTTCAATCTAAAGGAGTTAAAATTGCAAGATACTTAGCAAAGACTGATTATCATAATCAAGAGTTTGTAATAGAAGACTGTGATGGAAGATGGATTGGATTCGGGATTAAAGAATGAGGTATTAATATGACTAATGCTCACAGATTATTTAAGGAAAGGTCCTATTTTTTATCCAGGAGAGGAATTCACTGAAGAAGCGTTAGAGCATACAAATAGTGAGAAAAATTTATGGATTATGAAGGATGGAAATATGTAATGGAGGTATTTTTTCCAGAGCAAGGATATAAACATGCTGGAACACCTGACTTCGAGCGTACAGTGAAGGAGATATGTATAGCTCTGACTATGAGATGGAGTTATGGGTTCCGATTGTAAAGCTAATTAATAAGTTATAGGTGATAGAAGATTTTATTCTATCGCCTTTTTTGAGTGTTTAGAGATAGAGTTGACAATTATGTTTTATAATATATTCTATATATAGAATAAGTTAGCATTTAGTAGATTAATAAAGAATTCTTGAACCTCACGTTACATCATGATATATGATGTTTTCAAGGAGGTAATCAACATGAAGAATAATTTATTAAAACTGCTAACAAACAATAGTGAAATTAGATTGTATATCGTTGATGTAACAGATATATATAAATCATGGAAGCCGCAGATTTTATAATAAAATTAAATGGTTTAGAAAAAGGTGTTTTATGTTGAAGTAAAATTACTTTTTTAAAGTGAGGTGATACATATATGACAATAGATGAGATAAAATTATTGGCTGAAAAGCATATACCGACAGCAAAAATTAAACGTAAAATCTTTTGGAGATATTTATTAGTTTGGCAAAAATAAAACATAGAGGCCATAGGGGTGACCATAAGAGTTTTTTATTTATTATACTGGGGGTTCTACCTATCATCTACAAGTAAAAAATATGAAATTACTATTGACATATTAGTCTATAAGGAATAGACTAATAGTGTAAAGTCGATATCGTATAGACCGAGGAGGTTTACTATGAAAGTATATAAACTTACTGAAAGCGAAGAAAAGTTTGCAGATATCATTTGGCAGAATGAGCCGATAGGTTCTGGTGATCTCGTGAAGATATGTGAAAAAGAAATGAATTGGAAAAAATCAACAACATATACAGTACTTAAAAAGTTATGTGAGAAAGGCATTTTCCAGAATGAAAATGCTGTTGTTACATCTATAAGCACAAAGGAAGAGTATTATGCAAATCAAAGCATACGTTTTGTAGAAGATACTTTTGGGGGATCATTGCCTAAATTTTTAACAGCTTTTATTGGAGGTAAAAAATTAAGTAATCATCAAGCAGAAGAATTGAAAAAGCTGATTGATGACCACAAGGAGGTGTAGCAATGAGTGAGTTATTTCTTACCGTTTTAAATATGAGTCTTACGGCTAGTTATGTAATTATTTTTGTTATACTCATCAGACTGGCGCTTCAAAAAACTCCAAAGGTTATTTCCTATGCATTGTGGGTTGTGGTAGCTTTTCGTCTTGTAACCCCATTTTCATTTGAGAGTATGTTCAGTTTATTGCCACAGACTGCTACTTCTATTCCTTATGATATAGTTTATCAACAAAAGCCACAGATAAATAGCGGAGTACTATCTGTTGATACAATGGTTAACGAAGTACTGCCTTCACCGATTATAGGTGATAGTGTAAATCCTATGGAGATTTATTTAGAAATAGGCGCATCTATTTGGATGATAGGTATTATTGCATTGCTTGCATATAGTCTTGTTTCTATCTTTCGCTTAAAAAAGATATTAAAAAGTGCACAATTAATTGAGCAAAATATTTATGAAGCTGATAATTTGAAAACACCATTTGTACTCGGTTTTATAAATCCTAAGATTTACTTACCTGTTGGATTAGACAAAGAGGAATGGCAATACATTCTATTGCATGAACAGACACACATTTGTCGAAAAGACCACATCATTAAAATAACAGCTTTTATAATATTGACAATACACTGGTTCAATCCTCTTGTATGGATTGCATTCATGTTAATGAACATGGATATGGAACTTTCCTGTGATGAACGAGTATTAAAAGAGATGAATGTTGAAATTAAAAAATCTTACGCAAATTCATTATTGACACTTGCAACCGGAAGACGTATCCTGAATGGAAGTCCTCTTGCCTTCGGTGAGGGTAATGTAAAGTGGAGGATAAAAAATGTGTTAAATTACAAAAAACCAAAGTTTTGGGTTGTTGTTATCTCAATTATTGTTGTGATAGCAGTTGGAATTGGTCTAATAACAAATCCTAAAACTGACGCACTAAATAATGATATTATAGATTTAAGACCAATGATTATGGTCAACGGCGAGTTGTATCTTGATACCGGAAAACAAATACCTGTTGAGATAGATGAAAGTGCAATAATTTGTGAGGTTAATTCTTCGGTTGACCCGTCAGAAAAACCAACTGTAGAAGGCCAAACCAACTTTGGAAGCATAGGCTTAAAGTATGCTCATTTTGAAAATAATATTGTTGTTCTTATTAACAATGAATGGGTTCTTTTTGAGAAGGAAACAGCGGATGAAAATGAGGAAGTCTCCGAGAATGTCAGCTATGATAAAATAAGTGAGTACTTGAAAGAAGAATTCATAAATGTTTTCTCACCTTATTATGAATTAATAGATTTCATAATCTCTGATTATAAGGAAGAAGTAGTAAATGGAAGTGTTGAAGCAGTTTTTAATTATAAAATGATAAATAAGAATTACGATAGAGACCCGGACACTGTAGGGTACATAAAAGATGCCAAGGAACGAGGTGACAAAAACTATCAGTTATTATATGATGAATATTTGAAGCCAAAAGAAAGCAATTTTTATTTCAAAGCTGTTATTGACAAGAATGGGGAGATAACTTTATATTCTAAAAATCCTACAATAGATAGTGAATGGGAAGAAGTAGAAATATCAAATTTTATGCTTAAAAGTCCAGAGGAAGTTTCTGAGATAAATGAACTTCTTAAGAAAAATCGTAATGTACTAATAGAGAATGATATTGCAGATTATATTACCTATAATTTTGAGAATAGGTCAATGTATATTGTTGGATTGGAAATTTTTAATGAATTCGGCACAGAAGAATTTGGTTATATTAATGAAGGTAGCGTCAATTTAAATTCTGAAAATGTTTTGACATTTTATATAACATATTCCACAGGTCCTTTTTTAGCTACCGGATCTATTCCTGGTCCAGAGGTACGTTTTAAAATGAATCTTGATACTAATGAAATTGTTGAAAAAGAGTTTATACCAGCACCAAATTATGCGGAAGCTGCTGAACTTTATCCTGAACATATTAACCCTGATTCTATTAAGTATAGCGAAAAAATAATCGAATTAAGTGATGAACGTATGGTTGAAATTGGACTGTACTTTAAGGACTATATCTTGAAAATAGAAGCAAGATAAAAGCTTGATATGATCTGTTTAGCCATCTTGCGCGTGTCGATGTGTAAGGGGTACCCATACAGAGGATTCAGATATTGATATCGGCATCTTAAGTTATTGTCAAATAAAAATGTTAAAAGGTTATAAGTTAAGGAGATTGTTTATGATAAACCTAAAGAATTTATCAAGATTATAACTTATTTTCATAATAGATAGCTAATGTATGAAAAACATGAAATTGACTTGATTTCAGCTATCATGATATTCTGAGTATGGATAATAAACATACAAGGAGAGAGTATATGAACAGTAAGAATACAAATTTTAAATTGGTTTTTTCAGCATTAGCAATTGCAATAAATATAGTATTGGGAACTGTAATTGGATTATTGAATATTCCATTGCTGTTTCTTGATACAGTAGGTACAATTTTCTCTGCTGCATTGTTTGGACCTTGGTACGGAGCAGTAGTTGGAGGATTAACAAACGTAATACAGGGTATATTGACAAACCCAAAGAATATTCCATTTGCATTGGTTA
The DNA here is from genome assembly GCF_035934735.1 of Sedimentibacter sp. MB31-C6. Classification (NCBI taxonomy): domain Bacteria; kingdom Bacillati; phylum Bacillota; class Tissierellia; genus Sedimentibacter; species Sedimentibacter sp. MB31-C6. The sequence goes on along the minus strand of NZ_CP142396.1, from coordinate 471,938 downwards.
ATATTGCAGTAGGTATTATAGTAGGTTTAATAGCAAGAAAATGGAAATTCAACATTGTAACATCAATTATAACAGGGGTTATTTTGTCAGTGGTTGCTCCTCTTATTGGAACTCCTATTGCTACATATGTATATGGAGGCATTACAGGAGATATTAACGATGTGTTTTTTACATGGTTAGTTCAATCTGGACAATCTATATTTACTGCAGCTTTTATACCTAGAATTACAAGCAACATCGTTGATAAGATTGCAAGTTGTGTACTTGTTTCATTATTAATAAGTAAATTACCTGTAAAATATACTCAAGGATCTAATTAAATGGAAAGAAGTAAACGTATAATATTAGTTTCACATTGTATATTAAATCAGAACACAGTTGTATATCCTTTAGCAAGAGCCAAAGGTGCATACAAAGACATAATAAGAGAACTGATTAACAATGACATAGGAATTCATCAGCTTCCATGCCCTGAATACAGATTTTTAGGATTAAAAAGAGAACCTATGACAAAAGAGCAATATGATATTGAAGATTTCAGAAATATCAATAAAAACATTGCAATTGACACAGTAAATATTATAGAAGAATATTTAAGTAATGGTTATGAGGTTTTAGGAATCGTAGGTATAAATGAAAGTCCTACATGCAGTATCAATGGTAATAAGGGAATATTAATGGAAGAGCTCATAAACATTTTAAATGATGAAAATATCAATTTAAGTTTTATTGACGTTCCAAATGATTATCACGATGGTGAAAAAGCCGAGAAGTTTATTGTAGAATTTAAAAATTTGATAAAGTAATTTAATTGGGGGAGGACTATTAGTTCTCTCTTTAATATTTTTGTGTTGAAATCTAGCAGTATTAGAATATAATGTAAATAGTACAATAATTGAACATTGATAGAATGACACACAATAAAAATTTGGAGGACAGTATTCATCATACCGCTGTCCTCACAGTAATTTGTTGTATTAAATATCTTCAAAAGAAACCTGTTTCAAGAATTGCTTTAAGGCGCAATTGTTGGATTGATTAAAAATGAAATCAGGTGTACCTTCAACTTCAATTCTTCCTTTATTAAGAAAAACTAATCTAGTAGCAAATCGCCTTATAGCATTGATTTGGTGAGTTACAATAAGCATAGTCTGACCTTCCTTTGCTAAATCACTTATTGTTTCGAAAACTTCATGGGAAAGCTCGGGATCTAAAGATGAAGTAGGTTCGTCAAAAATCATTATTTCAGGCTCCATAGCAAATGCTCTTGCGATTGCAACCCTTTGTTGCTGGCCTCCTGATAAATTATTAGGATATTGTTTATATTTATCCATCATATGCACCTTATCAAGCATTAACATAGCTTTTTTATCAGCTTCAGAACTCTTAATTTTTAAAGTATTTTTAAGAGGCATACTTATATTTTCTCCTACCTTATAATGAGGAAATAAATTAAAATTTTGAAAAACCATACCAATTTTACCATTTATGCTTTTAGTACCATTAACTTTTACTCCATTTAGTAAAATATCGCCTTCGTTTACTTGTTCTAAACCAGCAATACAACGAACTAGTGTGCTTTTACCGCTACCGCTAGAGCCGATTATAGCAACAACTTCTCCAGTTTCGACCTGCATATTCAACGATTTTAAAACCTGAACATCTTCATAATTTTTAGATAAATTATTTACTTCAATTATTTTACCCATACAGATAATCTCCTTTCTAACCATTTAGCAAAAAAGGTTACAAAATATGTCATAGCGAAATACATAATAGCCATTGTAATATATATTTCAAAAGGATGATATGTTTTTGCATAAATTTGATTTCCAAGCTTAGTAAGTTCCACAATAGGCAAAACTGATGTAATGGAAGTTTCTTTGATTATTGAAGAAAATCCATTCATGAAAGAGGGAACAGCTATCCTTAATGCTTGTGGTAAAATAATGTGAATATTAGTTTGAAAATTGCTATAACCTAGCATTGTAGCTGCTTCATACTGTCCCTTATCTATTGACAAAATAGATGCTCTAATTACCTCTGATAAATATGCTCCGCTGTTCAAACCCATAGTTAGTATAGATGCTGGAATAGTTCCTATTTTTATTCCAAAGGATGGTAAGCCATAATATACAACAAAAAGCTGAATCATTAGAGGAGTTCCTCTGAAAAATTCAACATATGCTGAAAGTAGGAAATGTATTGGCTTATATAGCTTTTTAGTACGTAAGCTTCCCACTATTATAGCTATAGTTAATGTTAAAATAAAGGCTCCAATACCAATTTTCAATGTAATGGTAATAGCAGAAGGCATAAGATGTAAAAATGGTTTTATTACATTAAAGTCTAAATTTCTCATAAATAACTCCTCAAAAACTATGAGCCAACCGTTTATACAGTTGGCTCATAGTTAATTATATTTTACTATTCAGCAGCAAGCCATTCTACAGCTATACTATCATAAGTACCATTCTCGCGTAATTTGCCAAGAACTTCTTCGATTTTTTCTATTAAAGCAACAGAGCCATCTTTAGCAACAACTGCTATACCAACTTCGTGAATAGGATCATTTATAACCTTAAACTCAGGGTTGTTTTTAGCTTGTTCATTAGCATAAGTTACACTAACTACAATAGCATCTATTCTGCCATTAGCAAGTTCTGCATAAGCGTCTGCATTTCTATTGTAATGTTTAATTTCTCCAACTTTAATACCCTTTTCAGGTAATCCTTCTGCTGCCTGAGCTGCTGTTGTAGAATCTTGAATACCGATTATTTTTCCTTCCAGATCTTCTTTGCTTTTTATGTCTTCATTATCAGATTTAACTACTATAACATCAGCCAAAGTATAGTAATTTTCACTTATTTCAACTGCATCTGTTGCAGCAGTCGCTTCTTCAGGCGACATAGCAGACATTATAATATCAAAATCTCCATTGTTAACTCCAGCTATTAATCCTTCCCAAGGGACATTAACAAACTCAGCTTTAATTCCCATTTCCTTAGCTATAGCAGCAGCTAAACTTGGGTCATATCCTATAATTTCGTTTTTCTCATTAATACTCTCAAAAGGAGGATACTCTGGACACATACCTATACGTAAAACTCCGCGATCAATTACTAATTGTAAAGATTTATCTACTGTTTCGTTGTTTTTTGAATCAGTTTCTACATTTGAACTACAAGCAGTTATTGCAAATAATGACAATGCAATTATTAATACAATGATTAAAAATTTAGATATTTTATTCAATTTTCTTGACTCCCTTAATGTTTTTTATATAATAATAAAAACTATTTATAGTTTTTAAATTATCGTTATGTAATTACTCTGATAATTTAATAATAAGTTCTTGTGAAGTTGCTTCGGGATCGCATTCATCAACTGATAAATATTTAGTAACAATACCAATTTCATCAAGCATTTCCTTCAAAACTTCCATCATAACTCCATATTCTGACAGTTTATCCAAAGAATCTATTTTAGATTGTATGTCATAGCCATCGCCAATTTCTCCACCCCAATTACCAGTACAGGTATAGTTAATACCACATGATGGACTTCCATCCAAGCCAATTACTGCTGATATTTCATAGCCATTTTGATGAAAGTCTAAAACTTGTCCAACAATCGGCTTAAGTAATTCATGGGACTTTGCTCTAAATCCGGGAAAGTTAATCTGCTCTTTTACCTGTCCCCAACGTTTTATACCGAAACAACTTTGTTCTACACATGGTAACTGTATAATTCCATAACCATTTTCTAATAGTCCAGAAATAATTTTCATACATCCCGCAGGTTCAGTGGCAATACCATAAACTTTAGCATTAATATTTAATAAACAATGCGCTAACAAAACCATTTTTTTATTCCTTTTCAAAGTTACACCACCTTACCCACTTATTTTATAAAATCATTATTAGAATACACTATACCTCAAACTATTGTCCAATAACCTTTTGTTATGCTATTTAATTTATATATAAGTAAATTTCATGACAAATAAACATATTAATGAAATTATGACTATGTCTTTTTTTATCCATAAACCATAAAGATTCTGATTGCAACCATTTGCTTTCCTTGTAATTTAAATATTTAACATTATTTACCAAACTAGTAAATTGTGGTATACTATTTGTTGTTAGGTGTTTTTGTTGGATAGTATAAAGAGCAAGATTTGGTTTAAACATTGTGACACAACAGTAGAAAAACGAATACAAAATCAATTTGTTTGTGAGAGGAAACCGTTATGATAACAGTTAATTTTTATAATAATATTGAGGATAATTTGCTGAAATATGCTGTGATTGTTTCTAAGAGTCAGGGGAAATGGGTATTATGCAAACATAGGAAGAGAAATACTTATGAATGTCCTGGTGGTCATAAAGAGGATGGAGAAGCAATTCTAACAACTGCTAGGAGAGAGCTTTATGAAGAAACAGGTGCAATTGATTACTCAATAAAGCAGATATGTGTATATTCAGTTTGCGGTAATGATGATGTGATTGAAAATAAAGATGAGACTTTCGGTATGCTATATTATGCTGATATTTCTAAGTTTGAAAGATTACCAGATTTTGAAATGGAGAAAATTGAACTTTTTGATAGTCTTCCTGAAAACTGGACTTATCCAGAAATTCAGCCTAAATTAATAGAAAAAGTGAACGATTTTATTGGAGTTGAAATGAAGTTTGAGTAATTCATATTTTCTAATGTAGCATCACATAAAAGTAAGCGTAATAAATTAATACTTTGAGAAGGATAACAATATTCCTGTTTGGTCACGTGATTATGTCGGATATGTAAATCAGGATGCCAAAATATCATCTGAGGTAATCTATAACCGGATAACTCCGCCTGTGAGGGCTTTTTTGGCTGGCTTAAAAATGAGATGTTTTATGGTTACTCATGGACTGGTGTTACAATAGATCAGTTCATAGAAGAACTTGATAAATACAAAATAACGTATGATAGAATGGAGGTGTAAGGAGGGATGATGATGTTAAGTGTAATAGAAAAAGAAATAGCTATTGAATCTTCTCAAAACTATTTTAGTGGAACTCAAGGAAAATTGCTATTCAAAATTATTTCTAACTATTTAGAAAATACTTCTGAATTAAGAGACAAACTTAAAGATATTAATGAATCTATTTTTTCGGATGAATACAAGATGCAAACATATTCGAAAATTATCATTGAATATATGGCTGATGTTGCAATGAAACCTAAATCTAATATAACCTATACAACTGGACAATTGGCAAGAATATTTGGTGTTTCAATTACTACTATTAATAATTGGATTCGTGAAGGAAGATTTGTAGGCGTCGAATCTAAGGAGAAAAATAAACAATCAAGAATAAGTGAAAATACATTATGGGAAAGTTCAAATGGAGAACAAATTCTTATAAAAGAAATAACTGAATTGTATGAAAAACATAAAGTTGAAAATGTATCTAAAGAAGAAGAACAAAAGATTCTTAAAGATGAAATAGAATTTTTTGAAAATAAATATAATGGTAAATATAATGAGACTCTATTGAATAAAAAAGATAAAACAGAAGAAGAATTATTAGATGAATCTGAATGGAAATATCTTTTAAAAAGAGTAAAGAAATGTTAATGAATCCGTCAAATATTGATTTTCTTAATAGAAACTTTAAAGATATAATCCAAAGTGTAAAAAGTACCGAATTATAACAATGAAAATTTCAATTCAATAATAAGTTATTTTGACGGTGTTTCATTGTTTATTAGTATGGATGTATTTAAGGGGATAGGTAATTATTATCCTCATTTGTACAATGATGAAATATATGAATTGAATAAAGATGAAAAACTAATTCTTAGTTACATTCATAGTTTAAGTGAGAAATTTGTCCATGTTGTTACAGAAAAAGGTCTTATTAATAATCAACCTAATATGAAAATGTACAATATTGATGTTGATGATAATAATGGTTTGAGTGGTTTAATTGAGTTAGTTGATGCATTGTCATATGAATTAAAAAGTTATTTAGCAGAACTTGCAAGCCAAGATAGCAAAATAGCGGAAAAATTCTTTTTAAAAGTGAATTAATACGGTAAATGACGAGTTTTATATGAATTATATAAATTACAGAATTTTTACTGGAGGATATGAAAATTATTTATAGGCAATCTGTTAACAGAATTAGCAAAATATGGAATAATAACCAAAACAAATATGTTACCATTTGCTAATTGTGTGTCTGATTAGAATTGGGAGCTTGGAGTGGAGGGTAATATGAATAAATTTCAATCAAATTTACAGAAGTACCCAAAATTAACTAAAGGAATTATTTTAGGATATATCATATTTGCAGGATGTTTTGTATTTCCTTTTGGAAATGAGCTTTTTCCTTTTGATTTCGGGAAGGGGTATTCTGTGGTTGTTAGTTATGGAATTATTGGATTAGGATTTGCAGGAATATTAAGATGGACTGTCTCCTAGAACAAGAGTTGGTTCAAACATTTATGACGCAGTATTATATGCGAAATTTATATAATTAATGTGTATTTTGGACGAATGGTAACAGGAGAAAGGTTTATTGAAGATAATCTGCGTGATAGAATAAATCAAAAATATTCACCATTGTCAGTTGACATGGAGACTGCAAGTATTGCCCATGTATGTTATGTAAATGAGATACCTTTTATTTCAGTACGAACAATAACAGACACTGCAACACATTCTGGGATAGAAAAATTTAAGGAAAATTGTGCTCAAGCTTCAATTATCACTAAAGATTTTGTTTTAGAATTTTTAAAAGAATTTATAGAAAGCGAATTAGTAGTGAATGGTTTCAGATAAAGTAAAATAAGCTTATCTTTATTTAAAAATCATACTGGAAGAACGGTATTAAAGAAAATCAATAAGAATAAATGAAAAAACTCCATTATATTAAATAGTAGATAGCTAAATAGGAATTTGAGAAAGAATTAAATTATTTTATTGAAGGGAAAGCATATATGAGGATACAAGAAAAATGCATACATTTGCTAGAAGTGCTAAAGGCCCAATGTCATCAGCGAATAGATCGTTTGTAATAACATCTACTTGTTTTTATTGACAGACTAGTCAGTATATGTTATACTAACCGTACAGTCAGTAAATTAAAGGAGAGATATTATGCCTAAAAAAATATATGATAAAGAAGAAATACTAGACACATGTTTAGAAGTATTTGCAGAACATGGATATAATAAAACCTCTACTGCAATGCTAGCAAAGGCTTCGGGAATTTCCAGATCTTTAATATTTCATCATTTTAAAAGTAAAAAAGATTTATATCTATCTTTATTAGATAGGTGTTTTGAAAGAGGGAACATGGTAATGGGTTTTGAAAGTGTATCGGAAGATGAAAATTTTTTTGAGGTTAAAGATAGGATAAGTGCGATAAAGTTTAAATATTACAAAGAAAATCCTGATCTTTATAAAGTTATTATAGAGGCATTTTACAATACTCCAGATGAGTTAAAATTGGAAATTGATACAAAGTATGGAAGGTTAATCGAAGAGAGAGACAAGGTTCAAGAACGGTTGTTTGAGAATGTGCCGCTAAGAGAAAATGTGGTTCGAAAAGAGGCGTATAAACTTATTAAACTAGCACTTGACTATTTTGAAAATAAGTACGTATACGAATTAGTAGATAATAGGGAACTAAATGAATGTATTCTTGAAAACATAATTAAGGAAAGAAATAGTTTTATTAATATGATTCGATTTGGAATTCAAAAATAAAGGAGGGCTTGTAATGGAAAATATGGTTAGAAGCTTTAAAGAATTAACTCCTGAGTTACAGGCATATGCAGGAGGAAAAGGCAGTATGTTAGCAAAAATGTATCAGTCAGGATATCCAGTTCCAGATGGTTTTGTCATTCTACCTTCTGCATTTGAAAATGAAAAGTTAAATGATAAAGCTTGGAAAGAAATACAAGCTCTACTGAATGAAATTCGTAGTAATAATCAAGGTGCCATGTTTGCTGTAAGATCCTCTGGCTTAAGTGAAGATTCAGCTCAAGCATCATTTGCGGGCGAGTTTGAAAGTGTTCTTAATGTAAATACAGATATAGAAATACAAAAAGCAATTGATACAGTTTTTAAATCAAAGGAATCAGAGAGAGTTAAAGCATATAGTTCTGTTCAAGGTATGGATCATTCCCACAAGATAGCTGTAGTAATACAGCTTATGGTTCAGTCTGAAATTTCCGGTGTATTATTCACAGCGGATCCTATAACAGGCAGTTATGAAAGTATGATAGGTAATTATGTATTTGGTTTAGGAGAACAACTGGTGTCTGGAGAAGCTAATGCATATGACTTTAAGCTTTTACGGCCTAAGGGAAAATATGAGGGACCTGAAGATTTTAAAAAATATGCATCTAGCTTATATAAATATGCTGCAAAATTGTCTGATGAACTTGGATGTGAACAGGATATTGAATGGGCTGTAGCAAAAGGAAAGTTATACATTTTACAAGCAAGACCAATAACTACATTGTCATTTGGTAATTTAGATACCTATGAAATAAACGAAAGCTTAACGGGAGATGCTCTTTGGGTAAATACAAACGTGGGAGAAGCTATTCCAGATGTTGTAACTCCGCTAACTTGGAGCATAGTTAGAGATTTAGATGAAGAATCTAGCTTTGTTCCAGGGTATTATTTATGGTCTGGTAATATTTGTGGAAGAATATATTCAAATATTAGTCAAAGAATTTCTGCTGTTTCCGCACTATACGGAACGGGGCCAGAATTTGTAATGAGAGTAATTGGTGAATCCTTTGGCCGTATTCCAGAGGAGATAAATATTCCTACTTATCCATTTTCGCGGTTAAAACTAATTAAGTTGATGATACCGCGTATAATACAGTATAGCCGTAAAACAATGAAAACCTCGAAAGAGATACCACAGTTTATAAAGGATACACCTGATTGGTGTGTGAGAATGACAGAACAAGTTAAGAAAGCAAAGTCAAAGGAAGAACTACTGTTGTTGTGGAAAAATCATATTGAACCTCAGAACACAAAAGCTTGGTGGGGCTTATTGGTAGGAGGTAGTAAAGCTGGTCTTACTTTGACACCTATCAATAAAAAACTGACTGAAATGGTAGGAAGTGAAGATGCGAGTACATTACTATCAAATCTTAGAGGAAACTCAGATTTACAGAGTCTTGGACCAGTTGTGGGTATATCTAATGTTATTAAGGGTGATATGAGTAGAGAAGAATACTTAAAGCAGTACGGTCATCGTGGCCCACATGAATTCGAATTATCGATACCTGATCCAGGAGAAGATAAAAGTTGGCTAGATAAACAGATAGAAGAGTATAAAAAGTCAGATACAGATGTTGAAGGACTTTTGAAGAAACAGCACATTCAATATGAAGATGCTTTGAAGAAATTTCAGAAGCAATTTCCAAGCAAGATAAAATGGTTCGAGAAAAAAATAGAAAAAGCAGCAGAAAATGCGCGTGTTAGAGAAGCAGTTCGATCGGAGTTTGTAAGAGTGTTTAGAGTTATTCGTGTCTTTGCACTTAAGACGGGAGAATTGACAGGAATAGGCGACGATGTATTTTTGCTTTACATTAATGAGGTTATAAATTTACTTTCAGGCGATAAATCAGCAGTAAAGTTTATTCCTGCTAGAAAAGAGAACTATGAAAAATATAAATCCTTACCTCCTTTCCCATCATTAATTAGTGGGCGTTTCAACCCTTTAGAATGGGTTAATGATCCGAACCGAAGGATGGATTATTATGACTCAAATATGCCAATAGATGTTGCATCAGACGGTGAGACACTTAAGGGTTTTCCAGGAGCGGCTGGAAGAATAGAGGGCAAGGTTCGTATATTAATGAATCCAGAAGATGGAGATATGCTTGAACCAGGCGAAATTCTTGTTGCTACGACTACTAATGTTGGGTGGACTCCACTTTTCCCAAGAGCTGCCGCGGTGATTACTGACGTAGGTGCACCACTATCTCATGCTGCCATTGTAGCTAGAGAACTTGGTATTCCTGCGGTTGTAGGATGTGGTAATGCTACACTTAGACTTAAAACAGGCGATAAAGTTGTAGTTGACGGCGGACAGGGAATTATTTGGGTTACGGATATAGACGAGTAATATGTATTACGCTTCTAGGATGGGAACACTAAAACGTAGATATAGGTATTTGCGCATGTCATATATGGCTTGGATTAATAGACAAAGGATACAAACCTAGTGTGACTAAAGAAAGCAGCAAAAATTTGGAGTATCGATGAAGGAAAAGCAGAAGCTTTTTTAGAGCATCTTTGCGCTAAGGCGTTACTTGTGGACTCATTTTATAAGGGGGTACGTCAATTTGTAATGCCACCACCAATGGCAGGTTTTATTGAATTTGCATTGATGCGTACAAGAGGCGATATTGATCAGAAATATTTAAGTGAATTGTACTATCAATACATGAATGTAGAAGAAGATTTTGTTAAGGACTTATTTTTTGCAACAGAGACGCATCTCGGACGAGTTTATGTACAGGAACCTATTTTGACCAATGAAAATATTATTCATATTTTAGATTATGAAAGAGCAAGCCATATTATTGAGGAAGCAACTCATATAGGTGTTGGAACTTGTTATTGTAGACATAAGATGTTACATGCAGGGCACCCATGTGAAATAAATGCGCCGTTGGATGTTTGTCTCACCTTTGGAAATGTTGCCCGTTCCCTTGCAGAAAATGGACAGCATGCAAGGTTAATTGATAAGAAAGAGGCAAAGGATGTGTTAATTTAAAAACCCTGAAAAATGGCTCGTTAAAGCTATTTCAGGGTTTAAAATTTAATGCTTTAAAATTTATATTGCTTTTATTATTCCACCTGTATATGATCCATCATCATAATTTTGACCAAATTTGATACCGCTTGTATCTAATCCACGTTCATTTAATCTTTTTTTAATAGCTTTCTTATTTTTATCTCTTTCAAAAGGATTAGTTGTTTCAATAACTCCTTGTACAACTTCATACCATTTATTAAAAGGGACACCAATTCCTATTTCATTAATCTGCCAGTTTGCAACTAAACGTGTTCCTGGACATAATAAAGAGATATTAATATCTTGAGTATTATAAACGTAGGTTGTTAAATCTTGGCATACCGCTTGTAGTCCAACAGTTCTTAAGTTATTTGTATAACCATTAAAATAGCCATGTCCCTGTATCATTCTCATAATATTATAGGTGCTGCCAACAACTATGACAACATCAGGAGCTTCATTGTAGTTTTCTAGAGGCATTACTGCTATACCTACCGGTACTTCTTTTAAGAAAAGCATATTATCACTAATATTTTTTGATGTTTCTATATCTTTATAAATATGTTTGTTAAATCTAGACTTTCCAGTTGTCATTGGTTCTGGTATCTCTTTCATTTTTAGAGCCATTGCTCCATTAGGACATGCTTGATTTTCTTGTGTAAGTTTCATTGATTTTCCTTTGCTTGCAAGCTGCACAGAATTACAATATGTTACTTTACGATCTTTTTGAGTAACATCGAAGTTTTCAAATTCAGCTTTATCAAAGAATAATTTAATCCCTACTGGTTTTCGATTTAAATCTAAATATGATTCAATTAGATCTACACTGTTTTTAATATCCATATTTTTCCTCCAAAATAAAATAATTTTCTATTAATTTTCAAATTTTTTAAGGATAAAGTAAATTCAAATCTTATATTTTTATTTATTTAATTGTGTTTTTTCAGATACAAATAAGAATCTAATATATCTTATTAGTGTATATACACATGCAGCTGTAGCAATTACTTCTTCAATAGTTACTAATGTAGGAAGAAAAGATATAGGGTTTCCGGATTTTGTAAAGAATCCATTTGTCAGCTTTAATGATATTCCACTTATAACTAATGGGAAAGTTAATCCAGAGTAGCTTGGATAAAACTTCAACCTTAGTATCTTTGGCAAATAAAGTATTACTCCCCAATATAAAACTTGAGAAACAATTAGCAAGATATATACAAGAAATGTGCCTTTAGCTTCATATGAGTTCATATATCCAGCTAAGCATAAACTTGTTGGTGCGGCTAAAATTGTAATAGTAGGTATAGTAGGCTCAGGCCATTCTTCACTAAATATGGTGAAAAAATGTGGCTTTGTTCAAAATGGTTACAGGCAGTATGAAGACACTGGCTTTGTGGATGAACCATATTTCGAAATTAATCTTGATTAGAACATTAGGTAAATATGTTAAAGAAAAAAGATTATAAAAGCAGCTGGCAAGCTCTATTAGGCAGTCGTTCATTGACAAAAGAAAGCAAGCAATGTCGGGAATAATTACTTTCAATGAGATATAATGACAATAAAGCAGGAGGTGATAGTTATGGAATGGATGAATTCTATTAGCGAGGCAATTGAGTATATAGAAAGTCATATTACAGATGATATATCGGCTGATGATGTTGCAAAACATGTATGTATATCATCTTTCTATTTTCAAAAAGGATTCAGCATGTTATGTGGTTTAACTGTAACGGAATATATAAGAAATCGGAGACTCGCGCTTGCAGGTGGAGAACTTGCTACAACTGATGCCAAGGTCATAGATGTAGGGATGAAATACGGATATGATTCACCCGATAGCTTTACAAAAGCATTCACTCGGTTTCATGGAATTGCACCTTCCATGGTTAAAAAGGACGGAATACTAATAAAGTCTTTTGCACCGCTTAAATTAGAAATATCTTTGAAAGGTGGTTATCTTATGGATTATAAAATTATTGAGAAAGACAGTTTCACTGTACTTGCTGCATCAAAAAAGTTTAAGTATGAAAACGCGAAACAAGAAGTTCCTCATTTCTGGCAGGAACATTTTGCTAAGGGGAATGGTAAGTATGTATGTGGAATGTATGGGATTAATATTGACGAGCAAATGGGAAATGAAAGTTTCGAATACCTGATTGCCGATATCTACAATCCAACGAATGAAATTCCTGAATGTTTAATTACAAAAACAATTCCAGCATTCACATGGGCTGTATTTCCTTGTGTTGGACCTATGCCAGTTGCACTGCAAAATGTAAATACAAAGATCTTTTCAGAATGGCTTCCGGCACTTAAAGAATACGAATTTGCTGCTGGCTATTGTGTTGAGATGTATGATGCACCTGATAAATATCCAAATGGAACACAGGATGAAAACTATTATTCTGAGATTTGGATTCCAGTAAAGAAGAAATAAAACATGTAATCTCCTCATTACCATAATCGGCAGTGAGGAGATTGTTTTATCTTCAATATCATGGAAATCTATGTTTAACTATGAAATAACTTTCTGCAAATCTGAATTTTAAACTCTCCATAATATCCTGACTAATAATATATTTAATCAATGAGATGAACGTTGTAATAGTAAGTGCTAGAAGCATATTTTACATTAATAATATAATAAGTTACAAAAACATATGGAGATTTTTGTAATAATAAGTTATGATTGTTTTAAACAGCTGAAAATAATTTTGCTGGAATTTTGAGATATAATAGTATGAGGTGAAAAAATATGAACAAAAAAAAGTTAATTGCTCCGATAGTGATAACCACTGTTATTGTATTGTACTATATAGGATTTGCTGTTTTGTGTGCTTTTGTGGAAGGAATTCCTTTGCTTATTAAATTATTGGGTGGTGTCATCCCTTTGATATTAGCGGGAGTTTGTATATACGTTCTTGTTGAACGAATCAAAGAAATAAGGAGTGGTGAGGAAGATGATCTTAGTAAATACTGATTACATTACTGGGAAAGAACTTGAAATGCTGGGTATTGTTAAAGGCAGCACGATACAGTCAAAAAACATTGGTCGTGATATTACTCAAGGTTTTAAGACACTAGTAGGTGGAGAACTAACATCTTATGCGGAAATGATGAATGATGCTAGAGCTCTTGCAACAAAACGTATGGTTGCTGAAGCAGAAGAGTTGCATGCAGATGCTGTCATTAATATTAGATATGCCTCTGCAGCAGTTATGCAGGGTGCCGCCGAAGTAATGGCTTATGGAACTGCAGTTAAATTTAAGTAATCAAACAAAAATGGCAGGGTTATTAAACATTATAACCTTGTCCCTCTATACAAGGAGCGATTATGAAAAAAACAATAGGAATTTTTGCTCATGTTGATGCTGGGAAGACTACTTTCACTGAACAAATTCTTTATTCTACAGGCAGTATACGAAATCTCGGAAGAGTTGATCATAAATCTTCAAGCATGGATACTAATGAAATAGAACAGAACCGAGGAATTACAATTTTTGCTGATCAAGGTATTTTTCAATATAATAATGATATCTATTATATAATAGATACACCTGGGCATATGGATTTTTCGGCAGAGACTGAAAGAACTATGTCTGCACTTGATTATGCAATTCTAATCATAAGTGGTAGCTCAGGTGTTCAGGCTCACACAACGACATTATGCAGCTCTTAAGTCTAAAATAAACATATTAGATAAAACAGATGTTACAATTTTAATGGAAAAGCTACGTATATTAGAATCTGAAGATCCTATGTTATCAGTTTCTTTTATAAAAGAAACTGAAGATATTTTAATTAATGTAATGGGCAAAATTCAACTTGAGATATTAGAACAAATTATAAAATCAAGATTTGGAATATCGGTTAATTTTGAAAAGCCAAAAGTTGAATATAAGGAAACAATATCATCAGCAGTAATGGGTTATGGGCATTTTGAACCACTTCGTCATTATGCAGAGGTACAGTTACAGCTAGAACCAACTGTCCGTGGTAGCGGTATTACATTTGAGAGTCAATGCCACGTTGACAATTTAATATTAAATTATCAAAATACTATAGAAAATCATGTGTTTGAAAAAGTTCATAAAGGAATTTTAACCGGTTCGCCTATAACGGATATAAATATTATTTTAAAAGATGGACGTTCTCATATTAAACATACTGTAGGTGGTGATTTTAGAGAGGCTACCTACAGAGCAATAAGACAAGGGTTAGAAAAAGCTGAGTCCATTTTACTAGAACCATTTTACAGTTTTGAAATTTATGCCGAAGAAACTTATATGGGAAGAATAATGTCTGATATACAAAAATTAAGGGGTACATGTGAACCACCTGTTCTTAATTGTGGAAATATTTTTATAAAAGGCAGAGGTCCTGTAGAATCTTTTATGGATTATAGTGTTGAGTTAATTTCATTTACAAAAGGAACCGGGAGCATAAGTTTAATGTATGATGGATACGATGTATGTGAAAACGCAAATGATGTAATTCCAAGAATAGGATATGATAAAGAAAGAGATGTGGAGAATACTTCAACATCTGTATTTTGTACAAAGGGAACTTCTTTTACTGTACCTTGGTATGAAGCAGAGAATTATATGCATACAATTAATTAAAGTTAGCATTTATTCAGTTGAGCAATTAGAGGTTATGATATATTATGCATATGAATACTAGAACTAATTTTATTCTTAAGGGTAGTTTAGGGAATTTTTGTTATGGTGGTGTAAACAAACTTACTTTTAAGGTTTTTGTTATATAGAAAAAGGAGTGATATAAAATGTTTAATCAATATGGTTTTTTCCCATTTGATCCAACAATGATTATTTTGATACCAGCAATAATATTTACCTTGTATGCTCAAAGTAAAGTAAAATCTAGCTTTGGGAAGTATTTAAATGTACCAACACGAAGGAGTTACACAGGAGCGCAAGTTGCCAGAATGCTTTTAGATAGAAATGGTTTACGGGATATACCTATTGAATTTGCAAAGGGACAATTAGGTGATCATTATGACCCTACAAAACGTGTTCTAAGGTTATCAGGTGAAGTATATCAAGGAAGTTCTATTACCTCTACTAGTGTGGCAGCCCATGAGGTAGGGCATGCTATACAGCATTCAAATGGCTATATACCATTATCCTTAAGGAATATGGTTTTTCCTGTTGCAAGATTTGGTTCTTCAGCTGCTTGGGGTTTTATTATGATTGGGTTATTAATCCCTAACCTTGGAGGTTTAATGGATATAGGAATCTTTCTATTTGGAACAGCCGTCGTCTTTCAACTTATTACTCTTCCAGTAGAGTTTAATGCAAGTAGAAGAGCATTAGAGATGCTTGATGATAATGGATTTATTGTTGATGAAGAAAAAAGGGGAGTACAGAATGTACTTAGAGCAGCAGCTTTAACTTACGTGGCAGCTATGGCGAGTGGATTAGCACAACTTATGAGATTGATTTTAATTAGAAATAGAAGAAGATAAAATTTTAAAATTAAAAAAGGATGCCCTTAGTCTATAGTTTCGAGGCATCCTTTTTAATAATTATTCTTTTTCCCATTCATCAAATCGTTTCATGATTTCGTCGTAGGTTTTGTTACATATATCAGGAAGTCCTGCTCCATTATTAAATTCTAATCCTGCTTCTTTAAAACCCTTTTTAACAGCATATTTCAATAATCCGATTTTAGATTTATCTCCTCCAGATAAAGCTTTTGCCATATCAATTATTCTTGTAGCCACTGCATCAATAGAATACTCTCCGCCATCTGCTATGGATTTTGCTGCTTTTTGTGAATCTTCAATAGAAACATTTAGGTTTTTTCCAAACAAGGTTAAGTTGGATTTTTCACCTTGTTTTACAATCATTCTGCGTATTGTTTCTTTAAATTCATTTATTCTTTTTTCATTGTCTGAGATAAGCTTATTTATTTTTATACTGTCATACTTTTCATATTTTTTATATCCTTTTATTGATGAGTCAGAGCGTTTTATGTCATTTTCAGCGTTATCTACAGCATTTTTGTTATTTGCTTTTTCAGCTAATGATGATTTAACTGAATTTATTTTATTTATCATAATTTACTCCTCCTTAAAAACTATATCGGCTAATAATAAAAAATATTAAGGTTATCTTATATTACGATAGAAATAAAAGGTATTAAATTTAATAATATGAAATTCTTATTGACAGGAAATTAATGGAATCATATAATATATATAAGACGTGAATATAAATTCACGAGAAAAGGAGGCGTATAACAATGGCTTACAACGGATTTGCTATTGATAATTATCTTGATGCGGAAAAGGTTACCAAACAACTTGATGAATTAATCAGAAAGCCGGTGTATTCAATTCAGAAATCATCTCTGAATGATTATGTTGAAAACTATTTTAATAAGAAATGTACTAAATCCAAGTCTATGATTGATGAAGCTAGAGAAATAATTCCTGGTGGAGTACAACATAATCTGGCGTTTAATTATCCTTTTCCTATTGTAATAACGAAAGCTGAAAAAGCAAAATTGTATGATGTTGATGGAAATTGGTATTACGACCTATTACAGGCTGGTGGACCAACGATTTTAGGCAGCAACCCTCCTGCTGTAAGAGAGCAGGTTATAGAACTATTGAACACATGCGGTCCTTCAACTGGACTTTTTCATGAATATGAATATAAGTTGGCAAAGAAAATGTCAGAGATGGTGCCGTCTGTTGAAATGTTTCGTATGTTGGGTTCTGGAACTGAAGCATGTATGTGTGCTGCTCGTATAGCACGGTTGAAAACAGGAAAGAAAAATATATTGAAAATGGGAGGAGCATATCATGGATGGTCTGACCAGCTTGCATACGGCATGCGCGTTCCAGGGACAAAAGGTCTTATGTCAAAGGGTGTACCTAATTTTGTATTTAAGCATACAGATGAATTCTTCCCTAATGACCTTGAGGACTTAGAAAGAAAATTAAGAAAGAATAAAATGTTTGGAGGTACTGCAGCCGTATATATTGAACCTATGGGGCCAGAAAGTGGAACTCGACCTGTTTCTAAGGAGTTTATAAAGGGAGTGGAGAAATTAGCTCATAAATATGGAGCGCTTTTAATATTTGATGAAGTAGTTACTGGATTTCGTATTGGAATGAGTGGAGCTCAAGGATATTTTGACGTTGACCCTGATTTGACAGTCTTTGGGAAGATAATAGCTGGAGGTTATCCCGGTGCAGGTGGAGTAGGAGGTCACAAGGATTGTATGGCTCATTTGGGTGCAGGACTTGATTCATCAGGCAAAAAAGTGCCTAAGGCCATGTGTGGTGGTACAATGGCGGCAACTCCTATATCTTGTGTAGCAGGGTATTATACACTATGTGAGATTGAGAAGACTAATGCCTGTGAAGTTGCTGGACGTATGGGTGATCGTCTGACTAATGGTCTACAGGCAATGATTGAAAAATATAATCTGCCTTTTGTGGCTTTTAATCAAGGTTCTATTTGTCATTTGGATAATGCAGGAACCATGCATTTTTGCGTAGAATGGAAAAGGCCGTGGAAAATACCAAATGTTTTAAAAGAAACAAGTATCCGTCAAAAAGAAATGGAGCATATGGGAGCCGCATATATGGCAGAAGGAATTGTAACATTAGCTGGTTCAAGACTATATACAAGTGCCGCTTATACAGAAGAAATGATTGATGATGTATTAGTGAGATTTGACAGAGTTTTATCTAAATGTGGACCTATAGATATTTCTTGAAGATGTGATTAAAAACATAGATAGGAGTAAATATGGAATATTCAATAGAAAAAGCAAAAGAACTAGTAATTAGCGCTGGAAAAATGCTGGCAGAAAGCGGTCTTATAGCAAGGACATGGGGGAATATTAGTGCAAGGACTTCAGATAAAAAATTTGCAATAACTCCAAGCGGTTTGGCTTATGAAACGTTGACACCGGAACAAATAGTTGTGGTAAATATTGCAGATTGCTCCTATGATGGAAACATAAAACCTTCAAGCGAAAAAGGAATACACGCAGATATCTACCGGTTGTGTCCAGAAGTTAACTTTATAATTCATACTCATCAAGTAATGGCATCTGTACTCAGCATAGAAGGAAAAGATATTGAGGTGCATAATGATGAATATAAAAGAATTTTGGGAGACAAAGTTCACTGTGCGGCTTACGGAATATCGTCAACGAAGAAACTGCGCAAAAGAGTGGCAGAAGCTATAAGTAATTATCCTGAAAGTCAATCTATACTAATGAAGAATCACGGAACAATTTGTATGGGCTTTAACCTTGAACATTCTTTTGAAATTGCACTGACTCTTGAAAAGATGGCAAAAGAGATGTATGAAACTGCATGTGGAGATGATAAAGAGCAAATTACACAAATTCTTGATTACGGAAAGAGCTGGCGAAAAGAAGACACATTTATTTTGGAATGCGACGGTAAGACTTTTGAATATAGGATAGATGAACTGCCTAAAGATACCCCAAAAGTGGCTTTATTGCATGCTGACATTTATAAATTAGGTAATGCAGGTCATATTATTCATTCTACTGATGAAGAGGTAGTAAAAGTTAGCAGTACAGGAAAGGTTTTAAGACCATTTTTAGATGACCTTGCACAGATTGTTGGTGTAAATATAAAGACAGTGAAAAAAGGATTAATAAATATGAAAGCTATCTCAAAAGAATTAAAGAATAAAAATGCTGTTTTATTGGAGAATGAAGGTGCTCTTTGCACAGGTGCGACAAAAAGCGATACAGAAGCAGCGTCCATGATTCTAAGAAAAGGGTGTGCGGCAGATTTATATGCTTCAGCACTGAATATTACAGACCATATAAGCATAGCTGATGCATATGTTCAACGATTTTTCTATATAACTAAATATTCGAAGATGAAAAGATAGAGAGGTTAAGTATGTTAAAAAAACTGACAGAAGATAAATTGGCAGAGGTTCTTGAAGTTGGAATAGAAGAATTTGCTGAGAAAGGCTTGGATGGTGCAAATGTCAATTTGATTGCCAAGAAAGCCAATATTAGTGTAGGAGTACTTTATAAGTATTATGAAAATAAAGAAGTTTTTTTTCAAGCTTGCCTTAAAAAAAGTCTCAGTGTCTTAGAATCAGTATTGCATGACGTTGTTGTATGTGAGGACAAGATTTTGGTTCGTGCGGAAAAAATGATACGAGCAGTGCAGCGTTGTTCAAGAGAATATAATAATTATATTAAAATGTATAATGCTATTACTTCCGGTAGTGGTAAAAAATATGCACTGCTTTATGCTAAAGAAATAGAAAGTCTGACAGCAAAAGTATATACAGAGTTTATCGAAAAGGCTATAAAGGACGGAGACATAAGAAGTGATATTAATCCAAGAATGTTTGCATTTTTCTTTGATAATCTGCTTACTATGCTACAGTTTTCATACTGTTGTGATTATTATTTAGAAAGGGCAAAGATATACTGTGGAGAAGATTTTTTGAATGATGAAGAAAAGGTCGTTACTGAATTACTAAAATTTTTGGAATCAGCATTTACTTTTTCTAAGTCTGAGATTGTTCATAAAAGTAGTTAACGTGCAGATGCACGTAGAAAAGGATAAATTATGAAATATGTAATTGCTTATGATATAGGAACTACAGGTGTAAAAACCTGCCTTTTTGGTATTGACAAAAAAATAGAGCTGATAGCCGGTGTTCATGAAGGATACGGCCTTTATATTGTCGAGAACGGTGGAGCAGAACAAGATGAAGGTGAATGGTGGAGTGCTATGTGCACTACCACAAAAAAATTGTTTGATATCACTAGCATTAATCCATCGGAAATAGTAGGGATATCTTTTTGCTCTCAAATGCAGGGGCTTGTTTTAGTTGATGAAAACGGTATAACTGTCAGAAAACCAATGAGCTATATGGACCAACGTGCAGTTAAAGAAATAAAAGAAGGAATAACACATGGAATCCAAATTGCAGGAGGCAATGTTTTTAAGCTAGCAAAAAGTCTTATAATATCAGGAGCAGCATCTACTAGCGTGAAAGATCCTGTCTGGAAGTACAAATGGGTAGAGCATAACGAACCGCAAAATTTTGAAAGAATATATAAATGGCTGGATGTAAAAGAATACTTAATTTATAGGTGCACCGGACAATTTGTTATGACAGAAGATTCAGCATTTGCATCACTTCTCTATGATACCAGAAATGGAAAAAGAGGTTGGAGTAAATCACTGTGCAGAATGTATGGCATCAATATGCAGCATTTACCTAATGTAATAAAATCCACAGACCAAGCAGGATGTCTTACTCAAAAATCGTCAGCAGATTTGGGTCTTGTACCAGGCATACCCGTTTTTGGCGGTGGAGGAGATGCATCTCTTATAGGAATTGGAGCTGGATGTGTTGAGACTGGAGATACTCATATATACTTGGGAACTTCTGGATGGGTTTCAACAATTGTAGACAAACAAAAAGTTGATGTATTCAATATGATTGCTGCAATTGTTGGAGCACAAAGTGAAAATTTTAATTATTTTGCTGAAATGGAAACCGCCGGAAAATGTCTTGAGTGGGTTAAGGATCATCTTGCTTTGGATGAAATAGGTATTTATTTGGATAAGAAAAATGTGGCAGAAAGCCAAGAAACAATTTATACTAATTTATATGACTATCTGATGGAGACCATAAACATGGTTGAGCCAGGAGCTGGAGGCGTAATTTTTACACCTTGGCTTCACGGAAATAGATGTCCTTTTGAAGACCCTAATGCCTCTGGGATGTTTTTCAATATTACAATTAATACAGGAAAGACTGAACTTATTAGAGCTGTGGTAGAAGGTATTTGCTATCATTTGAGATGGATGCTTGAGTGTCAGGAGAAAAAAATAAAGGTTTCTGATACAATAAGGTTTGTAGGAGGAGGAGCTCTATCAACTATAACTGGTCAAATTTTGGCTGATATAACAGGTCATAAAATTGATGTTACAACAAATCCACAGAACGTGGGTTCTGTAGGTGCAGCAGCAGTTATGGGAGTTAGTTTGGGAATTATTCCAGACCTAAAATCTATAAAAGACTATGTTACAGCAGAACACATTTTTGTTCCTCAAAGAAGAACAAAAGTCATGTATGATAGGAATTTTCAGGTATTT
Organism: Sedimentibacter sp. MB31-C6; assembly: GCF_035934735.1. NCBI lineage: Bacteria > Bacillati > Bacillota > Tissierellia > Sedimentibacter > Sedimentibacter sp. MB31-C6. Next base: position 449,954 of record NZ_CP142396.1, on the reverse strand, counting down.
AAGAGACTTTATAAGTGCAATAAAAGAAACTTTAAAGATTTACATAAGAGTGTTGAGGTGTCTAAAAATGAACTTTCGCAGTTTAGTTGAAAAGCAAAGGAATTATTTTCAAAAGGGCAGTACTAAAAGCTATGAGTTTAGATTATCAATGCTGCAAAAATTACAAAGTGTGATTAAAGAATATGAAAGCTTATTTAATGAAGCAATGAAAAATGATATGAATAAATGCCCTACGGAAGTTTACATGACAGAAATTGGGATGGTATTAGAAGAGTTAAGTTTTCATATTCGACATCTGTCTAGATGGATGCGTAATAAAAGGGTTTCCACATCTATTGCACAGTTTCCAGCTAAATCATTTATATCTCCGGAGCCCTATGGAGTAGCATTGATTATGTCTCCATGGAATTATCCTATACAGTTATGTCTTCTACCATTAATTGGTGCTATTTCAGCTGGATGTACCGCTGTAGTTAAGCCATCAGCATATGCTCCAGCCACAAGCAAGGCAATTGCCCAAATTTTAAGAATGATATTTCCTGAAGAATATATAGCTGTTGTAGAAGGTGGTAGAGATCAGAACAGGGCATTGTTGGAAGAAAAGTTTGATTATATATTTTTTACAGGAAGCCCAGCGGTTGGACGTCTTGTAATGGAGAGCGCAGCAAGGTATCTTACACCAATAACACTGGAGCTTGGCGGAAAAAGTCCGGTTATTGTTGATAAAACAGCAAATTTAAAGGTTGCTGCACGACGGATTGCATTCGGAAAAGTACTTAATGCGGGGCAGACCTGTGTGGAACCGGATTATTTATTTATACACAGAGATGTAAAGGATGAGTTTATAAAATGGTATAAGTCTGCTTTGCAAGAATTTTTTCCTAATGGTAGGATGACGGATATGAATACAATAATTAACGAGAAACATTTTAAGAGAGTATCAGGATTATTAGAGAGCGGAAAGATTGTTTCAGGTGGAAATACCGATCAGGAAAGAAGGTTTGTGGAACCCACATTGTTGGATGAGGTGCCACTTGATTCGCCTATTATGCAGGAAGAAATATTTGGCCCTATTCTCCCTATGATTTCCTTCATCCATATCTCAGAATGCACAGATTACATCATGAACAACCCAAAACCATTGGCACTGTACTTGTTTACCAACGATTCCTCTGTTGAAAAGTATGTGTTAGATATATGTTCTTTTGGGGGAGGTTGTATTAATGATACCATTATTCACCTTGCCAATTCTAACATGGGTTTTGGTGGCGTAGGAAATTCAGGTATGGGAAGCTATCACGGAAAAAGAAGTTTTGATACATTTACTCATTATAGAAGTATTGTAAAAAAGGCAACTTGGCTTGATATTCCAATACGATACAGGCCATATTCGAAGTTGAAGGATAAGTTGCTCCGTATTTTTTTGAAATAAATCAAAAAATACATCAATTGTTATGTAAATGACTTACTTTTGAAAGGTAAGTCATTTTCTGAAGCCTCGATGTTTAGCTTTAGCTGAACGAGTTCACGTATATCAGTTAACTAGGTCAGTCTACGGAGCGTGGATTGTTATTAAAAAAGAAGGTGGCTATAATAACATGGAGGTGAAAAAAATGAATGAAAATATGAAAAAGAAACTTTTATTAAAATACAAGTATAGAAAACCTGAAATGGGAATTATATATTTTAAATGTAAATTAACAGGGGATATATTTATAGATATTTCAAAGGATACAAAAGCTAGTATTAATAGCAATAGTTTTAAGTTGAGAGGAAACTTACACCCTAACCCAATAATGCAAAAGTTATGGAATGATTATAAAGAAAATAGCTTTGAAGTAGGGGTACTTGAAGTTTTACCTTATGACGAAAAAGACAAAGATAAAGATGACTATACTGAGGAATTAGAAGCACTTTATGAACGTAAATTTAGGAGCATACCTAACGTAAGGAGAATTAAATAATGGAAAATAATATGAACAGGCAATGGATTTTATCACCAAGTAGACAGTTGACAGAAGAAGAGAAAAAGCTTGTCTGGAAAAAACCATTATCACATAAAATTAGTGAACAAGAAATTCGTGTTAGCAATGAAATAAAGAGAAATTGGAATAATACAGAGATGAAAATAACAAATATTCTATTAGAAGGAGATGCAGGATCAGGAAAGACTGAGATGGCTAAGGCATTATCGGCCAATTTTGGTTTACCATATACAAAGGTTACATGTTTTGCTGATATGGATAAGTCAGATATCATCGGCGCTATTTTACCAGTCCTTTCAGGAGAAGAACAATCTCAAATAGATGAGAAAGATGTTTCGTACAACTTTTATCCATCAGAAATTGTGCGAGCTTTTGAAAATGGATATCTATTGGAGATTCAAGAACCAACTGTTATTCGTGATGCTGCTGTTCTTATGGCATTAAACTCTGCTTTGGAGCCGGATGGAACGATAAATCTACCAACACGCATAATTAAGCGTCACCCTGACTTTATAGCGGTAATTACTACAAATAGAGGATATAATGGAACCCGTCTTCTTAATGAAGCACTTCGAGATCGTATTCAACATGTTGAAAAAATGGATTTGCCTTCTATTGAGGTAATGATAGAGCGTGCTATAGCTAAGACAGGATATAAAGATGAGCAAGTTTTAAAATTGTTGGCAAATGTCATAATTATTTTGGATGAAACTGCAAGAGCTAATGCAATTAAAGGAGTTGCTGGAATGCGCTCATATTTTTTCTGGATAGATTCCGTAGCTAATGGTATTGATATAATAGAATCTTTGTACCAAAAAGTAATTTATAAAATAACAACAGATTCTGATGAAATTAAAATATTAGAAGAGTCGCTTTCAAAGCAAGGGATAATGGAAGAGTTAGATGAGATTTCAAACCACGAAAAAAAAAACAGAATAAAGATGCTATAGAGATTCATACTTGGGATGATGGAACAATAAGTGACACGGATGATGTTCCAATAAGTGAAGATGCAATTCCACTTAGAAAGTCAGCCGATAGTGAAGGGCATTATAATAAAAATTCAGAGGATACACAAACTACTATAAGTACTGATATGGGTGAAGATGGCAATCCTTATTATCATCAATTAGAAACCACGGAACAAGAAAAGAAACAAGAGGAACAAGCTTTCAGAAAACAGCTAAACAAGAGTATTCGTGATATAGTTTCAGGTACGAATCATCAGGGAATTAAATTAATCGTTCATCGACCGGAGATTTCGCCAGAATTGAAAGAAAAATATTATAAGTTGTATAGTGAATTAATGCCGGTAGTCAGTGAACTTGTCCGAAAAACAATGCCATTATTGATACATGAAAATTCAACTTCTGTTTCTAAAAATCATTTATATGGTAGTCATTTCAATGCTGATAGTATTGCGAAGAAAGATTTCAGATACTTTACAAAAAAACTCCCTCCTGATGAATCCCCATCATTGGTGGTTGCCTTACGTATTGATGAATCAGCATCTATGTCTGCGTTTGGGAGATTAGAAGCGGCAAAATGTGCTGCTATAGCTGTCTATGAGTTTTGTGAATGGTGTAAGATTCCTATAATTATTTATGGGGATACAGCTGATCGTTCATCACTGGAACAGATGTCACTATATGCTTATTGTGATTTCGTACATTTAGAACAGGATGATCGCTTTAGATTAATGAATATAAAAGGTAGAAGTAATAATCGTGACGGAATGGCTATACGGATTTTGGCTGAAAAATTGTTAATGGCAAAAGAACAAACGAAGTTAATGATAAGCATCAGTGATGGGCAGCCCAAAGCCATGCCAGATTATTCGGGTGATGTGGCGATTAGTGATATGCAAATGGTGTTAAAGGAATATAGACGAAAAGGAATTACATTTTTGGCAGCTGCTATTGGACAGGATAAAGATACAATCTGTGATATTTATGGTAAAGAATCTTTTCTTGATATAACTGATTTAAGTCAATTTCCTATACAATTGGTAAAAATAATTGCAAGATATTTGAGTAGATGATATTCTAATTAAGATATAAGTTGTTCATTAATGGAGGTGAATTAGATGGATTGTGCAAAAGTTGGAAAACTAATTCTACAGTTACGTAAAGAGAAGGGTTTAACACAAAAGAATGTAGCAGATGCACTAAATATTAGTAACAAAACCATATCTAAATGGGAATGTGGTATGGGTTGTCCTGATGCTTCACTTTGGTCTGAATTGTCAAGTATCCTTGGTGCAGACATTCAGAAGATGCTAGAAGGAGAGCTTAACCCAAATTCACCTGACCATGGAAATATACGCAAAGTTAAATTCTATGTGTGTCCCTTATGTGGCAATATTTTAGTTAGCACAAGTCCTGCCTCTATCTTCTGTTGCGGTAGGAAGTTAACTGCATTGATTCCAAAGGAAGTAAAGGAACATAGTATGGATGTACAGGTGATGGATATTGATTACTATATTTCCTTTGACCATGAGATGCGAAAATCTCATTATATTTCTTTTGTAGCCTATGTTGCAGATGATAAGGTTTTTTTGAATAAGTTATATCCAGAACAAACTTCTGCAGTAAGATTTCCTATAATGCGCGGCAATGGCAAACTTTATGCATATTGTAATCATCATGGATTATGGGAACAATCAATTTTAGATTAATTGAAAGAAAAACAAAATAGAATTCCATTGAATGTAGAAATCAAATGAAAAAGTACTTGCCTTTTCAAGGATTGCCCCACCTCTAAATTACCTTGTTCACATTAGGAAAATGTTGGTTGTGTGATGAATTGGAAAATATTGTATTGACCGATACAATGAAAAATTATATAATATAGTTGTAATAGTAATATAATTAAAGAAGAGGATAAAATGAAGTATAATACAAAAGTAATATTACATATACTTGATAAATTTATTATTAGATTAGTGCTGAATAGTATTAAGTAAACAAAAGAGGTAGAAATGCTTATTTATTTAAATCTACTAGACACAGAACAAGAGAAAAGCAAATTTGAACAAATATATAATTATTATAGGCATATAATGTTTTATGTGGCGAAAAGCATTTTAAAGGATGATTATTTATCAGAAGATGCCGTTCATAATGCATTTATTAAAATCGCCAAAAATATGGACAACATATCGGAAGTTAATAGTAATAGAACTAAGGGATATGTTGTTATTATAGTTCGAAATATTTCTTTAAATATGCTGAAAAAACAAAAAAACATTGTAGATATTGATGGTTTTGTAGAAAATACAAAAGATGATTTAAATCTTGAAGATGAGGTACTATCAAAATTATCCTTTGATTTCATTGTTGAAAAAATTATGAGTTTGCCAATAATTTATAAGGATGTTTTATATTTAACATATGTTGAGGATTTAAAAACACAGGAAATATCGGGATTGATAAACGTTTCAAATGAAACAGTAAAAAAAAGACTTCAAAGAGGAAGACAAAAGTTACTTGAGAATATTAATGTGGTGTTTTAACATATATGACTTCCTAAAAGGATGAGTTTATAGGTATGAAATAGAGGATGTTTCTGATGTCGATAGGCAAGTGAAATGTCTTTTTTATTTATATACTAATTTCAATAGATGGTAACATAATTTTAAGAGCTATCTTAACTAGAAAATAATTGTAAATTTTTTAATAAATTTTGTCCCCAAAACTGCTTTTAAATTGTTTATATAGTATAGGGAAAATATTATTATGAATTTCTTAACAATATATTAGATAGGGGAGCTTATGAAAATGGAAATATTTTTTAGAAAAGTTTATACAATTGCTTTTAGGCTAACTGGTGATAAAGAAATTGCCGGGGAAATAGCTACATCAGCAATTATTAATACTATTATAGAATTGAGCGAAGATTATAAGGTTATAGAAAGTAGTTTTAAGTTAACAATTTTAGAATTAATAAGAATATTCCTTAATACACCAAGCTCACATTATAATGATAATTTTAAAGGAATTCAAAATGCCTTATTAAAACTTAAACCTATAAACAGAGCTGTAATTATTTGGAAAGATATGTTAGGATATAAAGTATCAGATAATATACCTATAGTAGATTATTCTTATGATGAGCTGCTTAGGGAGCTTATTTGTGGAAGAAAAGAATTGAAAGATTATATTAGTCTTGAGAACTTTGAAGCTTTTGAAATGCTGAAAGAAACTGATTTAAAATATTAGAAAGGTGGTTCGACATGGCTAATGAATTATTAACAGAAGCGTTAGAAATATCAATGAAAAGAGAATTAGAAGCCATTCCTTCGGATTTAAAAGATTATCACAATTTTTCTTCTGAATTTAAACAAAAAATGAAGCATTTAATAAGGAAAGCAAATATAAAATATGTAAATATAAATAAATTCAGAGTTAGAAGAAGTATTGTGGCAGCATCATTAATTATAATTATTATAGCAGCGTCAATGAGTGTTGAAGCGTTAAGACTTCCTGTAATAAAGTTGACGGAAAAAATATATACTGAATTTTCGGAAATTCTATTCAATAATGAAGAAAATATTGAAGTACCTGAAACAATTGAAGATGTTTACGTACCTTCATATATTCCTGACGGATATACTCTGTTAGAAGAAGAAGATATGAAACTGATGCATTTTATGGTTTACTCCAATGAAAATGAACAGGAAATTATGGTTGAGCAATTTACATTAAGTGTTAGCATGGCAGTCGATACAGAGGGAATAACTACTGAAGATATAACAATAAACAAAATGAATGGAATAATATATACTAAAAGAGGACTCACCACAATAATCATTAATGACAACCGTTATGTACACCTGATTAGCGGCTATGAAACCAGGGAAGAAATAATAAAGATAGCTGAATCTTTATATGTTAGAAAATAAAATAATAATAATTAGACAATTATAGGAGGAGCAAAACTTGAATAATACTGATACTCAAAATAGTTTAAAACCAATTAAACGAAGTAAAATTCGATTAATAGCCGGTAAAATATATTATTCTTTAGCTCGATATATTCTATGGTTTTCAGGAAAGTTTAAGTTTGCTGATAACCGAAGTGAAAAGAATTTAGAATGTGTTTATTTTTCTCATAAAACTCCACTATTGAGAGAACTAAAAGATGTAGATATGCAATATCAATATAATAAAATTATTAATCTTAAGTTGGCAGTAAATAAACTTGATGGTATTGTAATTAGACCTGGAGAAACTTTCAGTTATTGGAAACTTATTGGGAAACCTTCTGCTAAAAAAGGATATGTTCCTGGTATGGTATTATATTGTGGTACCTTTACTATGGGAATAGGAGGCGGTTTATGTCAGCTTTCTAATTTGATTTATTGGATGACTCTGCATACTCCACTGACAGTTGTTGAACGTTATAGACATTCTTTTGATGTTTTTCCTGATTCTAACCGTACTCAACCATTTGGAAGCGGAGCTACATGTGTTTTTCCATATAGAGATTTAATGATAAGAAATGATACCGATGAGTGCTTTCAATTAAAAGTTAAAGTTGGAAAGTTTTATCTAGAAGGAAGTTGGTTAAGTAATAGTAAACCTATTTATAAATATGAAATTTTAGAAAAAAATCATCAGTTTAAGAGCGAGTTCTGGGGTGGGTGTAGCAGGCACAATGAACTTTATCGCAGAAGGTATTCCATTGATGGAATTTTAATGGATGAAGAATATATAACTCAAAATCATGCATTGATGATGTATTCACCATTTTTAGAATCAAGTGATATTATAATGAATTAAGAGTGCAAAATCACAACAAGTTTTGCATTCTTTTATTATGGATAAAATTCAATGCTTACACTTTTTGTTTAAAAATATTTTAATATTGACTTTAACAATATTAAAGGGTATAATTAATTTTATTAAAGGAGGGTTTAATATGTCAATAGAAGTAGTTCCAGAATGGATGGTTAATCTTGATGATGAAGATATTTCATTTATGAAAAAATTTATAATGGCATCTGGTTCTTTAAAAGAGATTGCAAAACAATATGGTGTTACATATCCTACTGTACGACTTAGACTTGATAAGCTAATTCAAAAAATTCAAATTAGTGAAGATACTGCAAGTGAACCATATATTGCCTTAATTAAGCGACTTGCAGTAAACGAAAAGGTTGATTTTGATACTGCAAAGATTTTAATTAGTGAATATAAAAAAGCAAGAAAGGATGACAATAAATGAAAAATAGTTCAATCATAATTATAGTATTTTTGCTAATATTAGCAGGTATCATCTTGTTACAAATCTTTTTATCAAAAAAAAGAAATAAATGGCTTGGTTTAGTTATTCCTTTGATTTGTTTTATATTTTCATTTATGTCTGTGCTGTCAATATCTATGTTTACAACATTAAGTACATCAATTAGTACAGAAACCGCTGAAGGGGTGTTAATTGAAGAAGTACAAGTTGAAGATAATATAGTAAAACCAAGCATTGGTGAAATGCTTGCTATGGTCACTCCAGTGTTTTTAATATCAAATATTCCTACCATAATTTTAATAGCTATATATTTTGCTTGTAGGGAAAATATAAAAAGAAAAAGCGAACTTGAAAAAATGAATGTCCAAGATCTAGAGTAACCTTTTGGTATGGCATAATATGAAGTTAAGTTAATAGCATTATTTTTATTGTAAAATATAAATTAAAAATACAGAAATGCATGTGATATTTAATCTGTAGAATGACCTTCAAAACAAGACCCTTATGTTTAGCCAGTTTTTATAACTAAAAATGGTTATGGAGATATGGTAATAATGAGTATTGAAACTTATGAGAAGACTATGTTTATGAATAATGTATATAAAAAATTAGAAGTCGCAGAAAGTGAAATAGCAGAAGGAAAAACAAAAGACGGATTCAAAGTTATAAATGATCTGAGGAGTAAATATGAATTATAATATTATTGTTTCAGATTCTGTTATTAGGGATTTAGACAGAAATATTAAAATAAGTTTAGTAAACATGTAAAATGGTATGCTAATTTTAATATGCATACCATTTTTTAAAAGTTACTGAAAAGTTAAAGTAGTTATATTTATTTTCAATATTTATTTTACAATATCATATGGCCAGGACATTATTCCCCCAAAATTATATACATTAGTATAACCCATGTTAATTAAATCCTTAGCTGCAGTAGCACTTCTGTTTCCGCTTCTGCAATATACAAGTATTTTAGAGTCTTTGTCAGGAAGAATTTCCTCTGCCTTGTCTGGGATTTCTGTTACTGGCAGCAATACTGCATTTTCAATATGACCACCATTGTATTCCTCTGGTGTTCGAACATCCAATATAATAACATCTTCACTGTCAATTATATTTTTTGCTTCCTCTGCGCTAATTTTTTTATAAGCTGTGTCTTTTAAACCTGTTTTATTATTATCCATATTACACCCTGTCAAAATTATAGTCATCACAAATAGTATTATAAAAAATCTTTTCATCATTCATCCTACCTCATTTAAATATATTTAAATTCTACCCAAGGAATATTTATTTAAACATATGAATGATGTAAACAGGCTAATTAGCTATTAATTGTAGTAACTTCTAATGTAAACGGGTCAATAACTATAATATATTTACCTAAAAATTTAGCTAATATAATAGTTTTGTAAGTACCACTAGGTTTTCCGCTACATACTGCAATCACAAAGCTGCTACTATTAACCATATATTCATTGCGTTTTTCCATACAGTCAAAAGTGTAATGCTTTTGAAGTAGAGTCTCTTTATCACAATGTTCAATAATAGAAAAGTATCTGTCACGTTGAGTTTCTGTCCATTTTATTGCTTGAGTTTCACAAGGTATTGCACATTCTAAGGTTATCTGTGGATATTGTTTCTTTAGTTCTAAAACAATTTCAGCAGCATATTGATCAACTCCCAGTGCCATACCACTAATAAAATGATTAACATCATAAGTTTTAATTAACTGCACAATTGATTTCTTAAGAATATTTTTCATTTTCAAATAATTGATACTATTCTCATTATACCAAAAAGGTAAATTTTGCGGTCTGTGTCCAGTGAAGCAACATGTTTTAGATGTTTCGAATTTAATCTCCATAATTTAATAAACTCCCTTTATATAACATGTCTTTTGTGGATATACCATTTTGAATTTACAAGGATGTCAATCTTTTATATAACAACATTATTATAATTCATAACACCACCACCTTGCATACTATTATATAATATACTTTTAAAATTCTATGGATTATGAGCATATATTTCTTTTGATTTGTGGAATTGTAATATATAATTAAATTAAATATAAAATAAATATCAAAATATACTAATTTATGTGAGGTGAACTACAATAATGATTTATTGGTTTAGTTCTACAGGGAACAGTGAACATATAGCAATGCGTTTGGCAGAATTGTTAAATGAAATAACTATAGAAATTAATCATAATACAGAAATAGAAAAGAATTCTAAGATGATTTTTGTAATCCCTTTATATTTTTGGACCTTACCAATTATAGTGCGGAATCTTTTTGACAGAAATTCTTGGGTTTATAATGAAGAAGTGATTGTTGTTTTTACATGTGGTGGTTATATTGGAACAGCCGATAGAGATGTGAAAAACCTAGTTCATCCAGCAAATTCGTTAGTTTATCAACTTCCTATGCAAACAAACTATATTGTTTGGCATAAATTAGATGATGATAAAACAGTGTGCGATAAATTAGAAAAAGCGGATGTTGAATTAGAATCAATAGCATCACAAATTAAGTCCTCTATTTCAACTTATCATAGTCCTTTTTACTTAATGCCACTTGGTAAGATATTTAAAACATTATATGAAAAACAAAGAAGAACAAAGCTATTTTATACAACTGATAAATGTATATCTTGCAAGCTTTGTGAAATTGGATGTCCAGATCAAGCAATCCATTTAATAGATGGAAAACCACAATGGATAAAGAACAAGTGCCAACACTGTCTTAAATGTATTCATCGCTGTCCGAAACAAGCGATTGAGTATGGGAAGAACACTGTGGGGAAAAGACGTTATATTAACAAAGATAAAGGATAGTAATATAGTATTTGTTGCTTTTTCGTTTACACCTGGTTTATTGTCCTACAGAATAGTTTGTAATTGCATTGAATAAGAATAACATTTACATAGCCTATAAAAAAAGAAAGCCGGACGCATCCGACTCCCTTAAGTGATGTCCGAAGACATTCACCGCTATTCACTATATATAGTATACCACATAAATTAAAATATGCAATAATTTTTTGCTTTTTATAACTTAATATATTGCTTTAAAGCAATTATCTTGTTTCTAGTATCTGTATGAATGATTCTATTGTATATATTTATCGGAATTAGTTTTCTTAGGTTTTCAACCGAATTAACAAACTCATTTATAAAATTGTTTATTTCAGTTTTAGACACATTTAATATCTTCAACATATATGAAATTAAAATAATATAGTCGACAATACTGTCAAAAGTAATATTAGTTATTCCTGTAGATTGTTGCACGCATGAAGTAAGAGAACCGTTTATATAACCACTCTTAAATCTAGTGTCAAAAATAACGTCATTATGAGCTACAGAGTTTCTTAGGTCTTTTAATGTATATATTATTGATTGGGTTAGCTTACCATTAGAGTCACACGCTTGGTTTAGTCCTAAGTTCATAGATATTTGTTTTTTAACACTTCTATCTAAGCAAGAAACAAATGATCCGAACTCTCCGAGACTTAAAACTTCAAAAATTGCCCATATTGGTACATTCGCATCCTTATTGTAAAAATGGACAACAACTTTTTTGTCATTACTATAGCTTTTTGTTAAGGTGCTGTAAATTTTATCTTGCAGTCTAAGTCTACGAGATAAAGAATCTTTATAATTATTAGATCCAACACTGTAGCTTTTATAATCCGTTAATAATTTATTATAGATAGTATTAAAACTACTGCTGTTTGATTTATCTAATACCACTTCCAATACATAATTTTTTAACGCTGTTTCAATAAACATTATCTGAGAATATATATTAGCTTTTAGTTTCATGTCAAAGTTGTTAATCGCCAATATCTCATTAAAATCGGTGTATGGTATTCTGTTTGATGGATTTGTAATATATCGATACCCTTTATATCCATGGTAATACCCTATATTCTTAAGTTTAATTTTTTGTGAGCTTCCATTTATAGCAATATTATGTTTGTCTCTCATATACGCCATTAATGAGTTTATACTCTTTACATTATCCATCTTTATCTCCATTAATAATTAAAGTAAAATTAAGTACCTCATATAGTATATCAATAAACGTTATCCTTGTCCACAATATCCTACATAAAAAGACACTATAGAACTGCTCCTTTAACCTCAATCTGTACTTTTACTTTCTATGTTTGTATTTTTATCACTTTAGGGTATACGTAATCATTTAAGTTTCCCCATTTTTTCAAGACCATGATTAAAATAAAAGAATGAAAATAATATTAGTTATCCACAATTTAAGAAAAAAAATAAAATGTTAAACACAGATTTGTTGATTTTACAATAAAAAATGCAAAAATGCTCACCTATATGTTATAATTAATGTGCAACCAAAAACTAAACAAAGGAGCATTCTTGCATGATTAATTATAACAGATTAGCTTATGAATTAAAACGGGATATTTCAAATTTTTCAAATAAAATTTCTACTGGTTTAAAACGTCCTAAAATAAAGTTCTTAACACAGATGATTTACGGTTTACTCGAAGGAAATAAAACTCATTTAAGTGAAATTGCACGTTCTTTAAAAGAATCTATAACTCTTAAAAAAACTATTGAACGTTTGTCAAGAAATCTTCATGATTTTGATGATGGTGATCAGGTTATGGAAAATTATGTTGATATAGTTAAACAAAATATTAAAGATGATTATTCTGTAATTGTCGTTGATAATTCAGACATAGCAAAACCATGCAGTAAAAAGTTAGAAGCTTTAGCTGACGTACGTGACGGTAGTACCGGTAAAATAGTAAAGGGGTACCAAACAATCGAAGCTGCTGTATTAACTTCTAATAGAAAAATGCCTCTTCCCGTTTATGAAAAAGTATTTTCAGCAGAAGAAAAGGGATTTATCAGTGAAACTCATGAAAATATTAAATGTTTAAAGTCACTTAGCGAAAATTTTGGAAACAAATGCATAAGGACATTAGATAGAGGCTTTGATGCAAATGAATATTTTAGATATTTTATTAAGAATAAAGAACGTTTTGTAATACGTATAAAAATGAATCGTAATGTTATCTATAATGATAAAACTCAAAATGTTCTTGATGTAGTTAGTAAGTATAAAGGTAATTATTGTTTAAAATTCAAGGGAAAAAATAAAAAAATATTGACTGTAAAATTAGTTATATCCCTGTTAGTTTATGCGAATTTCCAAAACAAGAATTAACCTTAATAGTAGTTTACGGTTTTGGACAGATTCCTATGATGTTACTTACAAATTTAAAATCATCTGAAAAGAAAAAGATATCGCTTATAGTAACTAAAGTGTATTTAACGAGATGGCGTATTGAAGAATATTTTAAGTTCAAAAAACAGCAGTTTGATTTTGAAGATATTAGAGTTTGGTCTTTAAAATCTATACGTAATTTTAATCTATTTGCAACTATTACTGTTGGGTACATTGGTATAATGACATCTGAAAAAGCTGATAGTATATTTTTTAAAGAACTTAAGGAATGTTCAAAGAGAATTTATGACATTCCTAAGTTTATTTACTATGCCATTGGCTATGCTATAGAAAGCATTTTAGTTAAAACTAAAGTTGGAATTCAAAGCTTTATACCTAAAAACATTAAATCACAACAATTTGATATCTTCAACTACTTTAAATTAGTGGCTTCATAAGTTTTTAAAAATTGAAAATGGGGAAACTTAAAACGTAATCACCATTGCAAGCATTGTAATAATATGGTATAATTTGTTTATATAATAAATTATAAATAAAATTATTAAAAAAGATTATTAATAAAAAAGAAACATATTATAAGTCAGGGGTACAGGGGTATGACACTTAATAATGGTTTCTATGAGTCCGTAATAAATAAGCTTATAGATGAAGAAATACAAAAATTCTATTCAAAAAAAGATAAATATATAGATAAAAGAGATATTGACAAAGAAGAAGGAATCTCAATTCTTAGTAAATACATGTCTAATGTCATAAACAAATCGTTAAATAGAATTTCCGGTGAAGATAAACTAAATAAACAAGTTGAAATCTGCAATAAGATGATTAATCTTTTAATTGATGAATTACAATTAGAAGATTTTGATGTATTTCATATTAATGAAAATGCAGAGTTATTGTTTGCTGTCTTGATCAGCATGGATAATACATTAATTGGTGATTATAAAAGTAATAAAATAAGACCAATTACATCAATTGCAGCTAATTCTTTATTTACAGGGTCAAAAAATGAACCATCTCTTGGTAGTGAGTTAGTTAAGGAAATAAATACTGCAGATAGAATCGATATGCTTGTTTCATTTATAAAGTGGAGTGGGCTAGTTCAAATATTAGAAGCATTAAAAGAATTCACAAAAGATAAAAAATTACGTGTTATAACCACATCCTATATGGGAGCAACAGATTATAAGGCTATATTAGAATTGTCAAAATTACCTAATACAGAAATCAAAATCTCATATGATATAAATAGAACTCGACTTCATTCCAAGTCATATTTTTGCTGTAACAGATGAAGCTTCTTTAAAAGAAATTGAATGGAAAAAGGGCGGTTATAATGTTAATGAACTTGAAAAAGTTTATACAAAGGACAATCAACGAGCTAACTTAATTATCGATAGCATAAAAAAAGCTGATTATATCTTTGGAATTGTTAAAAAGATGATTGACGAAATTAATATTAGGATATTTGAGAGAAAAAGTTTTATAAAAGGTTGGGATTTAAATATTGACAATTATATGAGTGAATTTAAACTCCTGTGCTGTTAAAAATTAAATTAGGTGGAACAAATGAACATATTAAATAATTTAGTTCTTATTAAAGATAAAGATGTTACTAAAGATATAGTTAGATGTAATTACTTGTATGGAAAGTACGAAGTGATTTTTAACACTTCAAAACAAGTATATACATATTCTTACTTAAGTGTAAAATGGTTTAGAAACCCGCAAAATATAGATGCAAACTCAATAAAGATATCACATGGTGGTAAGGTTTTATTTGATATTAAGCAGATATTACAGTTTAATGATTATTATCGTATTTTTTTTGGTAATGGAAAAACAAGTTTATATAATATACGTGATCTTGATATAGAGAAAAATAGTCTATTAAATAAGGGGACAAGCAATTGTCTTGAATACTTTAAATGTATTGCTGATAAAGTTAGCATTGTAACTGATGAGGGTAAAAAAGTACTATCAAATCAATTTGAAAAAATGAATTTTATTAGTTCAAAATCAGCATTAGAAACATATTTAAATCCAGATAATCAAGTTTTAAAAGTTTCTTCACCATCCACAGTATATTTTCCTTTTGGATGTAATTTAAGTCAAATGCAAGCTGTATCTAATGCTATGTCTAATAAAATAAGTGTTATTGAAGGTCCGCCTGGAACAGGCAAGACGCAAACTATACTTAATATTATTGCAAATGCAATAATAAATAATAAAACAGTTGCTGTTGTTTCTAATAATAATTCTGCAACGGAAAATGTGTACGAAAAACTACAAAAATATGGTTTTGATTTTATTGCAGCACCTTTGGGCAAATCTGATAATAAGAAAGAATTTATTAAAAGTAAGCAATCAGATTATCCTGATTTTAATGAATATAAATATGATACTGATAAATTAAGTTTTTTATTGGATGAAATCATAAAGCTTCAAAGCGAATTAAAACAAATGTTAAGTGATAAAAATCGAATAGCAAGTTTGAAATCAAAGTTATCAGAATACACAGTTGAAAAGAAATATTTCGAAGATTTTTTTAAAGAAACATACGATGATAACATTAAAATAAGAAATATATCAAAACTTAAGTCAAATCAAATACTTGAGCTGTGGAACGAATGTCAGATGTTAAGCGAACAAAATAAAAAGATAAGTTTATGGTTTAAATTGAGATGTATATTCTTTTATGGTATATTTGATATGGAATTTTTAAAGAAACCTATAAGTGATATAATACCATCATTTCAAAATTTATTTTATATACTTAAAGTTGATGAATTAGAAAAAGAAATTAAAAGAATTGAAAAAAGTTTAGAAACATATAAATTCAAAGATAAATTAACAGAATTAACAGACAAATCGCATATTGTATTTAAAAATAGTTTGTATAAAAAATACTCAAAAAATAAAGAAAGAATTAAATTTAACGAGAATGATTTATGGAGAGATTCAAAAAAATTTAATAATGAATACCCAATAATTTTAAGTACAACCTATTCATTGAAAAATTGTTTGGATAAAGACTACATATATGATTATGTTATTGTAGATGAATCATCACAAGTAGATTTAATTACTGGTGTTCTTACGTTATCATGCGCTAAAAACATTGTAATTGTAGGAGATTTAATGCAATTACCAAATGTAATTCCAGACCAAGTAAAGTTAATGACAAGACCAATTTCTAAACATTATATTTTAAAAGAGGGATATAATTACGATAATAATAGTCTGCTATCATCAATATGTTCAATTATTCCTAATGTACCTAGGACTATGTTAAGAGAACATTATCGCTGTCATCCTAAGATTATAGATTTCTGTAATAGAAAATTTTATGATAATCAGCTTGTTATAATGACAGAGGATCATAATGAGAGAGATGTAATTAAAGTATATAAAACTATAGCGGGAAATCATGCAAGAGGTCATTATAATCAACGTCAAATTGATGAAATTAAACAAGAAGTTATTCCAGAACTACAAAATGGTCAACAAAAAGTGGATATTGGAATTATTTCACCATATCGAAAACAAACTGTAGCTATGCAAAATGATTTATCAAATGATATAGATATTTCTACAGTTCATAAATATCAAGGAAGAGAAAAAGATGATATTATTATTTCTTCTGTTGATAATGAAATTACTGATTTTACAGATAATCCAAATATGCTAAATGTGGCTGTTTCTAGAGCGAAGAATAGACTTAGACTAGTAGTATCTGATAATGAAAAAAATGAAAATACCAACATAGGAGATCTTGTTAAGTATATTCAATATAATAACTTTGAAATAATTAATGGAGATATTTATTCCGTTTTCGATTTGCTATATTCAGACTATACAGAGCAGCGTAAAAAATATTTAAAAAAACATAATAGAATTTCTGAATATGATTCTGAAAATTTAATGTATGGATTAATTAAAGATGTATTAAATAAGGATTGTTTTAAAAAATTAGATGTTATTGTTCATCAACCATTAAATATGTTAATTCATGACCCAAAGAAACTGTCTGATGATGAATGCAAATACGCAATGAATTGCGCTACACATTTGGACTTTTTAATTTTTAATAAGTTAGATAAGTTACCGGTTCTAGCTGTAGAAGTTGATGGATATCAATTTCATAAGGAAGGAACTATACAATCAAATAGGGATATAATGAAAGATGAAATTTTAAAGAAATATAATATTCCAATATTGCGCTTTAAGACAAACGGTAGTCAAGAAAAAGAAATACTTGAAAGTATGCTTAGACAGTTATTAGAAATATAATTTCTAATATAGTAGATGAGGTTATAACTGAAAGCACTTCTACTTATCCAGAAGAACAATAACGTAACTTATTATAATTAACATTACAGGAGGAGCCACCATATGGGTCTATTAAATAGAATGAAAGAACCTATCTTTCTTAAAGAGAATAGTAACGCTGAGGAGCAATTAGAAAAGCTTAAAGCTTTGGAGCCATTATTAAATATAGAAGGACAAGGTATAATAAGACAAGATATAAAGTACTTGGAATATGGAATAATTGGAGAGAAGAATATAGCATTTGAACTAAAAAACAGTCACATGCCTATGTACATAATACATGATATTTATTTGGAAGATGGAGATTTAAGTGCACAGATAGATTATCTTGTGTTTACAAAGAAAATCTGTTTTGTAATTGAATGTAAAAATTTATATGGGGATATTGAAATCAACAGTGTGGGGGATTTTATACGTACCATTGAATTTAGTGGAAGGAAGAAGAGGGAAGGTATATATTCACCTATTACACAGAACCAACGACACTTAGAGCTGATGAAAAAAATGAGGATAGATAATAAAAATAATATTCTTGCCAAGTTTATGTTGGACAAATACTTTGAAGATTTCACTAAATCACTAGTGGTACTTGCGAATCCAAAGACGGTCCTTGATGCTAGATTTGCAAAAAAAGAAATAAGTAATAAAGTGATACGTGCTGATCAATTAGTTAAATATATAAAAACTATGTACGAAAAGTCTAAAGAACCAGCATTTTCGGATGAGGGAATGCTTGAATGGGCACAATACTACATAGATTTACATAAGGAAGTCGTAAAAGACTATACAGAAAAATATGAGATGTATAAAATTAACAAATCGAAGAGCCCACAAGAAGCAACTCCAGCTAAAGGAGAAAGTAGTGATGCAGTAGATGTTGTATCATCATTGGAGGAAACAAATATATTCAAAGAATTAAGGGCATACCGATTAAGAAAAAGCCGAGAAGAAAAGGTAAAGCCTTATTTTATCTATAATGATAATCAATTAAAGGATTTAATTTCTAAGATGCCTAGAAGCAAAGAAGAATTGAAAACTGTGTCTGGATTTGGGGAGATTAAGGCGAATAAATATGGTGATGATATCCTGCAGATTCTGAATCAATATTAAATTTCTTTAATGGAAAAGTTTTTATTTATTTGGCGAGAAGTTAAGGTAATAAAAACATTTAAAATAAGATAACAGTAACAGAGGATAAGAAAAAGCTTATATAAAAAATTTCAAGATAAAATTAGAGATTTAACCAAGTAGATTCCGTAAATAAAGTATATGAATTATAATAGGAGGGGTGACTTAATATGAAATTTGATTTTACAAGTATTATTGACCGTCGAGGTAGAGATTCTATAGCTGTTGATTTGATGCAGGGGTTTGGTCCTGAGCCAGCTAAAGAGGGATTTGATATGATTCCTATGTGGATTGCAGATATGAATTTTCCTACTGTACCAACAATTCAGGAGGCAATTATTGAACGTGCAAAGCATCCGATGTTTGGTTATTTTGTGCCAAGGAAGGAATACTTTGATTCTATAATAAAATGGCAGGAAACACGTAATGAAGTATCTGGTTTGACAGCTGAACATATTGGTTATGAGAATGGTGTCCTTGGCTGTGTTGTATCAGCAATTAATGCTTTTTCTGCACCTGGTGATTGCGTGTTGATTCATTCTCCTATATATATTGGATTCACTATGGCATTAGAAAATAATGGACGTAAAATAATTCATACACAACTTATTCATGATGATGATGGAATTTGGCGTATGGACTATGAAGATATGGATGCTAAGTTAAAGCAGTACAAGATTCATGTTGCAGTATTCTGTTCTCCTCACAATCCATGTGGACGTGTATGGGAACGTGAAGAGATAGAAAAAGCTATGGAGATTTACAAGAATAATGATTGTATAGTAATATCTGATGAAATATGGAGTGATATAATACTATATAACAATAAACATATTCCAACTCAAAGTGTGAATGAAGATGCTCGTAACCGCACAATCGCAGTATATGCACCAAGTAAGACATTCAATCTTGCTGGATTAGTTGGATCATATCATATAATTTATAGTAAATATTTAAGAGACCGTGTAAGAGCACAAAGCAGCAAACCTCATTACAATGATGTAAATGTTTTGTCAATTCATGCATTGATTGGAGCCTACAAACCAGAAGGTTATGAATGGGTTGATGAGCTTCGTCAGGTTATTGCTGAAAATATTGACTATGTAAGTAATCATATCCAAAAGAACTATAAAGGAATAAAATTTGCAAAACCTCAGGCAACGTATATGCTGTTTCTGGACTGTGAAGAGTATTGTAAGCAACATAACATTACGCTTGAACAACTTTACAAAGCAGGTACTGATGTAGGTGTAATGTGGCAGGATGGACGTCCTTTCAATCACCCTTATGCAATACGTATAAACCTTGCATTACCAAAATCAAAGGTAATTGAAGCATTTGATAGATTAGATAAATATGTTTTTAATGTTAAATAAGTTAGAGGGAGACTTACCTATTATTGGAGGTATTAGATCCATATACATATTTTATCTATGTTGACAATACATCAGGGGAAGTGACTGATATAGAATTTGAAGATTTAGTAGTAGGTGACAAAATAACCGTTGATGTAAAATCTGTAGAAAATAGCTATGCTATGACTTCACGAGTGCAACTTTTGACTCAAAGAATGTAAGCATCTTTTACAAATGCGAAACAAGGGAAGTCTAATGACTTCCCTTGTTAAATGGATTTCAATTATTTTAATCTTATATAGAACTGTTTTCTTTTCTTATATAGTCATCATTCATATAGCTTGAATTTAAAAGAAAGTCTGCTGTTGATTCATTAGTTGCAACAGGAATATCATAAAGTGCAGATATTCTTAATAGTGCCTTTACGTCAGGATCATGTGGCTGTGATGACAAGGGATCCCAAAAGAAAATCATAAAATCTACCTTGCCTTCAACGATGGAAGCTCCAATTTGCTGATCTCCGCCTAAAGGACCACTTTCAAATGCCCTAACCGGCAGAGATAATTCTTCAATTATCATTCTGGCTGTGGTGCCTGTTCCACAAAGGAAATGCTTTGAAAGAATTTCTTTGTTTGCTTTAATCCAGTTAATAAGTTGAATTTTCTTGCCATCATGAGCTATCAAAGCAATATGTTTTTGTTTTTTTATATCATGTAATTTTCTCATATAAACCCTACCGATCTTACTTTTAATATTATTTAAAATAAATGTGTTGCTGATTGCTTATAGATATAAATAACTATATTACATAGGTAAAATAAAATCAATACTAAATTTAATTCTCAATTGATTTGATTTTAACTTGTAAATAAGTTACAATTATATAGTAAATTATCATTGATTATGGTACGAAGTTTGAGCACTAGATGGCAACTAATTATGTGAATATTATACCAACTATACTAAGTTGGTTAAAAATGAGGTATTAAAATGAAAAAAAATTATCTTTATATTATCATAGCAGCTCTAATTTTATTTAATATATATACATTAAATAAAGTAAGTAACATTGATAGAAATATACAACAAATATTTAATCAGCAGAACAATCTAAGTAATGAAATAAACAATATCTATTCAAATGTTGATGAAAAGCTTAAAAAACAAGCAAGTATGTTTGACAGCTATGATGTAACATTTGGAGACGAATTAAATGCTGATAATCTAACGGTTCCCGTTAAAATATCAGTAACACCTAAAGAAAATTCAGAGAATTTAACTGCCGAATTATTGATAAACAATGAAAGACATTCAATGATTAAAAATAAAACAACATTCATCACTCAAGTAAACGCATATGTATTTGACCCTTTTAAAATAATGATTGTATTAAATGATAACGGAACAGAAAAAATAGAAACCATAGATGAATATAACGACTTGCAATACAAATATTTATTGGATTTGTATGGACACTTTGCAGGTAACACTAAATATAGTTCAGGCAAGTATCAATATGATGGAGATATAATAATAGATTTTTCTGGACCAACATATGAAAATCCTAAAAAAATAAGTATTTTAAAATACGTAAACGGTGATTTAATTGATGAACAAGAATTAGATATAAATGGCAATAAGTCAAAATTTGATTCGCACAGAATGCACTCTGTAAAGGATGAAGTTGAACTTTCCGCTAATGATAAAATTGAAATATATATTAGTGTTCAAGACAAATATGGTCTAAATTATAAATATATAGTTTTAGCTGATAAAATTGACAGTGTTGGAAAATTAGTACGGATGCGTCCTGAATGGACTAACGGAAGTATGGTAGAAATCAAAGATAAAAATGGTAAAGTCTTATTAGAGAATTTTAAATATTAGTGTAAAAATTTTATTCAAAAAGGAGAAGTATAATGGATATTAAAATAAGAAGAGTGTCTATAGAAGACTTAGATTCGGTATCAGAAGTGGAAACGAGATGTTTTCCAGAGGCAGAAGCAGCTACGAAATCATCGATAGAACAACGAATTAAGACATTTCCAGAAAGTTTTTTTGTAGCAGAAATTGATGGAATAATAATTGGGTTCATCAATGGTTGTGTAACCAATGAAATGACTATTTTTGATGAACTGTTTAGTGATGCTACCCTACATATTCCCAATGGAGATTATCAGGCTATTTTTGGACTTGATGTAATTTCTGATTATCGTAAACAAGGAATTGCTGCACAATTAATGAATCATATGATAGAAGTATCAAGATTAAATAGTCGAAAAGGTGTTATTCTAACGTGTAAAGATAAGCTCATTCACTATTATACAAAGTTTGGGTTTAAAAATAAAGGCATTTCAAAATCTGAGCACGGCGGTAGTGTATGGTATGATATGATTTTAGAATTTTAATTTTATTTTTACTTTAAGCGGTTATATTCTAACATTATAACCTATTACATGAATAATGTTTGCATATTCGTCTATAGGGTTATATAATGAATATATTAAAATCGGAGGTAAAATTATGTTTTTCTCTTTTAAAAATGATCCATATATTGCAGTTATCGGCGATATTAAAGAGTCAAAAAGAATTGAAAACAGAAGTGAAGTGCAAAAAAAGCTAAAACAAGTTTTGGAAGAAATAAATGAAAAATATATTAATGATATATCATCTAAGTTTATGATAACATTGGGTGATGAATTTCAAGGTTTGTTATGTAATGGTTCAAATATAATGGATATAATATCTGAAATTGAGAGAAAAATGTATCCTGTTAAAATAAGATTTGGAATTGGAGTAGGAACTATTACAACAGATGTTAACAAGGAAATGTCCGTAGGAGCTGATGGACCGGCATATTATAAAGCAAGAAATGCTATTGAAACTTTGAAAGATAATGAAAATAAAAAACAGACAAATGCTGCAGATATAAGAATTGAGGTTGAAGGTGACAATCAAGCAATAACAATAATGATTAATACGATTTTATTATTGTTAACTGTAATCAAGGAATCTTGGAGTGATAGACAGAGGGAAATAATCTGGGACATGCTAAAACACCAAGATAGTCAAATTAATGTTGCTAAAAGGTTTAAAATTAAGCAACCGGCGGTTCAAAAGAGTTTATCAAAAGGAAAATACTATGCATATAAAGATGCATTGGATACTATAGTGAAAGCACTAGCAGAAATAAGGAGATAAAATGTTTAAAGAATATCTTATTTTATTGCTTTTGGCACATATCATTGCAGATTTTTATATACAAACAGAAAAAGTGGCTATTAAAAAAGATAAAAGCTTAAAATGGCTATTAATTCATGGTGTTTCGTATTTTGGGATGATGATATTGGTCGCCTTGCCTATAATTTCTTTTAAGATTATATTAGGAGTAACAATGGCAGCTATATTTCATTTGTTGATTGACCTGATAAAATTTGTGTATATAGCAGCAATAAACAAAAAAGGTAAAATGTCTCAAGTTATAGAAAGAAATCTATTCTTTACAGATCAATTTTTTCATTTTATTTGTTTAATAGGAGTTGCATATTGGTTAGCAAAAAGTAATATAAGTATTAATGAATGGGGATTAATTACTGACATCTTAGATATTGTCGGAG
Source organism: Sedimentibacter sp. MB31-C6 (assembly GCF_035934735.1). Classification (NCBI taxonomy): domain Bacteria; kingdom Bacillati; phylum Bacillota; class Tissierellia; genus Sedimentibacter; species Sedimentibacter sp. MB31-C6. Next base: position 426,045 of record NZ_CP142396.1, on the reverse strand, counting down.
TATCTGGATTTGTGATTGTTTCATGGACGTTTGCGTTATTATTGATACATAAACCAGCTAATATAGTGATACAAAAATTATTGTCAATATATAAGCCTGTTAGCAATAATAGTGATATGAAAGAAGTTAATAATGCCGGAAGGTTTATAGGTACAGTGGAACGAATAATCATGTTGATTTTCTTATCTATTGAACAATATTCCGCAATTGGTTTGGTATTAACAGCAAAGTCTATAGCCAGATATGACAAAATATCTAAGGAAAAGGATTTTGCAGAATATTATTTATTAGGGACTCTTATAAGTACCCTTTTTGTAATAGTTGTTTCGTTTGTATTATGAGATAAATAAAATATTTGCAGAGATGCAATCTGTAAGAAGAGGTGCAAACTTGATGAAAGGCAACAAACGAAAAATCATTATTATTCTGGGTATAGTCTTAGTTGTATTACTTTTTATACTTCCCTTTGTTATTTCAGCACTAATTTACAAAGATAATTTTGGCAGTCGCTATGAAAAATATGCGCCAATGGCTCGACACATTGATGAATTTGAGGGATTAAATTCAAAAAGATATACTTTCACTTCAAATGAAGGTCAGATACTTGTTGGTTATGAATATTACAGAAAACTTGAAAATATCAAAGGAGTTGTAGTTATCGCTCATGGCCTTGGCGGAGGTGGACATAACGCATATATGAATATAGCAGACTTCTTTACTATAAACGGATATGTTGTTTTTGCTTATGATGCAACAGGAAATGATGAAAGTGAAGGCAGTTCAGTAAAAGGAATGCCTCAAGGCTTAATAGATTTAGATTATGCAATTCAATTCGTAAAACAGACACCTGACTTTGATGGCTTACCTATCGTGCTATTTGGACATAGTTGGGGTGGATATTCCGTTGGTAGCGTTTTAAACCTACATCCTGATGTTAAAGCAGTTGTTATGGTTGCAGGTTTTAACAAGTCTATGGATATAATTAATGAAGAGGGTAGAAAAATTGCCGGCGATGGAATTAGTGTTCTTTTGCCATACATATCATTATATGAAAAAATTAAATTTGGAAAGTATGCCTCATACAACTGCATTAGCGGATTTGAAAACACTGATGCAGGAGTAATGATTATTCACAGCACAGATGATGATATGATTTCACAAGATAAGAGCTTTGATGTATTTCATGACATTTACAAGAATAATCCGCGATTTAGCTTTGTAAAATATGATGATAGAGGACATGACGATGTTTATTATTCAGCAAAGTCACGTGAATATAAGGAAGAGTTTAATGAGAAGTTTGACGAATTCTTAAATTCATTGGATGGAGAATTTACTGCAAAAATAAAAGAATCATATCTTAATGATAATCTTGACAAAAAATTATTGTATGACCTTGACTTAGAGCTTATGAACAGTATTGTAGAATTCTATGATATTGAAATCGAATAGAATGAAGGTATTGACCGCATAGTAATAATGCTTATGCGGTTTTTTTTGACCAATACTTAAAGTTTACAAAAATATATTCGACAAATCAAGTAATAAGTCACCAAATACTGAGGAAGTTAAATTTTCATGCTTACAATAATCCTTATTTGTTTTGTTTTGAAAATTGTATACTGTAATTGATTCTGTTTTAGGATTAGCAATCCAATATTCTTTAACTCCAAATAATTCATATTTATAGAGTTTAGTAAAGGTATCCGTATATTGACTGCTTGGGCTTATAATTTCAATTACTATTTCAGGTGCACTTTTATATCTTTGAAAATTACTGTTTTCTAATCCACATATAACAGATAAGTCAGGAATTAAAACATCATTATTAAATTCTAATTCTGCTTCCGTAAATATCATACATTGTTTTCCTTTTAGATATGTTCCTATTTCGAGAGTTAATTTACTCATGATTTCTTGATGCTTGTAATTTGGTCGAGGTGACATTAAAACAATTCCGTCAATTAGCTCATATTTGTTTTCATTATTAGTTTCTAATTTATTAAATTCTTTTAATGAAAATTTCTTTTTCGAAAATTGTTCCATTGATTTACCTCCCTTATTCTTTGCTAATTTATATTTATTTTGTTTTGTACATGATTTATAATAAATATACATAATAAAAGTATAACAAATAACTTTTGAGTTATCAATAAATATTTTAGTATCCTCTTTTTCAGTAATCTGTTCAAATAATACACCTGAGTCTATTTACTCTCTTTTTAAATATATTATATTAATAATATATTATACGAGGGGTGATATAATGAAAAAACTATATTTCTATTTGTATTAATCATGGTATCGACATTTTTTATAGCAGGGTGTTCTTCAACCATGAAGGAGCCACCAGTCATATCAATATCTATCGATAACAAAGAGATTGAATATATTTCAGAAAAGAATAAATGGGATGGGAGTGTTTATGACAGAGAGGATACCTTTGTTACTTTATTAAAGGAACAAAGTGATATTCCTATTTTTAAAATATGCAAAGGTAACTGCTCTTTTGAGACGCTCAAAAGGAATGGTACGGAAAGAGACAATGATGTCAGGTAGTATAAAATTAGACCCGTTCCTAAAAGTCGCCTATAGTTAATTTTATTTTATCTTTATTATTTTGACGTTGTAAAGAACAGCAAAATGTAATATAATGTAAAAAATGAATTTGAGAGTAAAGAGGTTAGAAAATATTAAGAGGGAACTTTATATAGTTAAATTTAAAAAAATAACTATCAACGATTTAAAAGAACACATTAATAATTAATAAACTTTGCAAGGAGAATAAATTTGAAAACACCATGTATTTATATTGATTTAAAAAAGATAGAGCATAATACCAGTGTTATTGTGAATTTATGTAAAAAAAATAGAATATCTGTTGCAGGCGTTACAAAAGGTGCATTAGGTATGCCAGAGATCGCAAGTGCTATGATTCGTGGAGGTGTTTCCTGGATAGGTGAGTCTCGCCTTGATAATATAGAACGATTAAGAAAAAATGACATTAATGTCCCGTTTTTATTAATGAGATCTCCACATAAATCAGAAATTGAAAGAGTAATATCACTTGCTGATGTTAGTTTAAATACAGAGTATGAAATAATTGAAGCACTTTCTGAAGCAAGTATTAAAAATGGTGTCATACATAAAATTATTATTATGATTGATCTTGGCGACTTAAGAGAAGGAATTTGGCCTAATGAATTGATTCCTCTAGTTAAAGAGACTATTAATATGAAAGGTGTAAAAATAATTGGTCTGGGAACTAATTTGACTGACTTAAACGGTACTATACCTACCATAGAAAACAATAATCAATTAGTAGAACTTGCAGAAGAAGTTGAGAATAAATTTAATATAAAATTAGAGTACCTATCCGCAGGTAACTCAAGTTCTTTAAAATTACTTGAATCAGGTAAAATACCAAGTAGAATTAACCATTTTAGAATCGGGGAAGGAATACTATTAGGAAGAGAAACAATTTATAGAGAAAAATATCCTGATACATATCAAGATGCATTCACTTTATCAGCTGAAGTAATTGAAAAGAAATTAAAACCATCTATTCCAATTGGAGAAATTGGTCAAGATGCCTTTGGTAATATTCCATCCGTTCAGGACAAAGGCATTATGAAAAGATGTATTCTGAATGTTGGACGTCAAGACACGAATATAGATGGATTGATACCTCGAAAATCTACTTTAGAAATATTAGGCGCTACAAGCGACCATTTATTAATTAACGCTACAAATGAAACCAACGTAAATGTTGGAGATGTTATTTCCTTTGATTTAAATTATTCTGCTTTACTTTCATCAATGACATCTCCTTTTGTAGAAAAGATTGTTTTATAAATATATATACCATTATTTTTTAGAATGATAAAAAAGAGCAATTAAAGCTTCTAATTAGTCTTGCTAAAATACCAGCACCTTCTCATAAAGAAGATAAAAGAGCTGAGTTTTGTAAACAGTGGTTAGAAAAGAAAGGTGCAGAAAATGTATATAATGATGATGCAAAAAACGTAGTATCCCAATTAACTGTGAATCTACTGACGAAATTATTGTTTTTATGGCATACACGGACATTGTTTTTGGAGATGAAGATGAAATACTAGTAAAAAATAAAGACGGACGTCTTTATGCACCCGGTGTTGGAGATGATACAGCTAAGGAAATAAGGAAATAACGGGAAATAACGGGGACGGTTCTTTGTGGCGGCGCTTCGCGTTATTCAAACAAAAACAAAATAAGTAGGATATAGAGATTCTAACATCTGACGCTAAAGCGGAAAAAGATAATATATAAAAATGTTGAGGTATACAAAAATACACTTCAACATTTTTTGTTTTTTACAAAATAAAAGTAGACAAGTTTTAAATTTTCAATTAATATTTAATCACCACAAAAAAATATAAAAAAACATTTAAACCACCTACTTTTATGAAAAAAATATATCATATAAATCAAAAAAATCAATACTAGAATTTACAAGAGGGCCACCTTTTATGATTTTTAATCAATACAAATTAGAAATCATGGGAGGAAAAAATGGATCCAATAGAAAAGTTACAAAGATGCTTAGAAATGAGCGGTCTTAAAGAAGAGACCTGTCAAGGTTACACATATAAAATAAATATATTTTTAAGAACCATAAATAAAGAAACTAATGAAATAACATTAGATGATATATTAGAATATTTAAGACATCTCCGATATGTTAAAGAATATTGCATTGGAACAGTAAATAGCTATAGAAATGCAATTAAATATTTCTATGAAGTTGTACTTGAAAAACAATGGATAAATAAAAAGATACCACATTTAAAAGGATACAACCCTTTACCATCAGTATTAAGTAAAGAAGAAGTAATAGAATTTATTGAGTTAATGCCGAAAGAAATATATAAAGTTATGCTATACACCATGTATTCATCAGGACTTAGAGCTTTTTTACTTCTTTTTATGCTATGTTAGCAATTTTTTGTACACTACTTTATTATCTTCTATTTTAACTATTCTGCTATTGGTTATTGCAATTTTATGTGTATATCTCGCTAAATATTCTATTATCGCATCAGCATTATCGAAAGGTCTTTTAAATAAGTTCTTTTATATTGAATTTATTTGATGTTGGACTGTTAAAGCTAATTATTTTAATAAACAATAGCATGAGTTCATTACTAAAGATGCCGCTAAAATATAAAAAAAATTCTAAAGATATGATTGCTAAAAAATTCGATTCTATTAGCAATATAAATAATCCTAATATTGAATACACAACTGATATTACCATAGAAGCAAAAAAAGCAAGATATAAAATGAATAGTATAACTTATTCCATATACATTTTTGGAGTGGTTTTAGCTCTGTGTTTGATAGTTCTTTTATATTCTTAAGGGTTACTTAAAAATTTTTCCTTCCGAACTAAATTTTTCGTGCTTCTGTAAGCATCCGACCACAAGGATTAATTTCCTTGTGGTTTTGATGTGCGCCCAGCATGGGCGACAGCTTGACGGTGAAAGTCCGTTATGGGGCTTGGTAGTAGCAACCATTAGCCAAGAGCAAGGGTGTCCATCGTGAGGTGGAATCTGAAGGAAGCTTAAGGCAAAGTCTCGGTCTGAGGAACACGAACCATATAAAAGGCTGATTTACATTGGATGAGTTTGCATCACAAAACAAAGTCCAATACTACCCGAAGTGTATGCAGTAAATATGGCAGATATATGAGATGAAGGCGGTCGTTCTTACCTGGGGAGGTCTCATGTGCAAGTTATGGATATGAATTTAGAAATAACAACCTATGCAGTGATGTATAGCTGGGACATGAGAAGTCAGCAGAGGTCATTTTACAGGAAAGATAATGAAATTAAAATGAAGGTGCATAAAAAGTCAGTGCGTAAACTCAAGTATAAACTAAAACTATTAACTGGCAGAAGCAAAATTGGTAATATCGAAACAACCTATAAAAAGATTAAGCAATTAGTTGTAGGATGGGTAAATTATTTCAAACTTGCTGACATGAAATCTGCAATGAGAAAGCTTGATGAATGGTTAAGGCGAAGAATACGAATGTGCTATTGGAAACAGTGGAAGAAAGTTAGTACGAAATTTACGAATCTACAAAAACTTGGCGTGTCAAAATACAAAGCATGGGAATTTGCTAATACAAGAAAGAGCTTTTGGCGCACAGCCAAAAGTCCTATTCTTCAATGTTCCATCACTAATGCAAGACTTGAAAAAGCTGGATTAGTGTCTTTATTTAAAATATACACATCAAAATGTTAATTCTATTGAACCGCCGTATACCGAACGGTACGTACGGTGGTGGTGTGCTGTGCAAGTTGCAGCAGAGATGAAGGAAGGTCCTTCGGAGAGAATTGAACAGGCAAACTCTCCAAACAGCCCTAATGCTGCTGTAGTAAAGAGCTATGGTAGTGAGCGATTAGGGAAAAGGCTATACTAAAAATAGTCATGTGGGTTGTACGAAGATGAACGAGAGTGAACCATTGATGAAGTATCGATAGCGTAAGAAGTTGTCAAAACTTAGTTTTCACCACTAACTAAGGATAAGAGTAAAGGAAACCTGATAGCTGTTTACTTGGTAACCGGTATTAAGATGGCATGAGCGTACAATAGGCTCTGTTGCGAAACACAGGAACCTGCACTACAATGTTAAGCGAAAAAGCACAAGTCACAGAAAAGCAAGGCTGAAATAGCAATGGGTAGTACAGGGGCGGAACAATTCGTAGTAGTTAAGAAGTTGCTGTAATGGCAATGGAGCGAAGGGATTGTATCATTTTAGCTGAGTTCAAATGACAACTGTAAATAACAGGAGGAACAAATGAAAGGCAGCAAACCTTATGAAATTTCAAAGTTAGTAGTATTAGAAGCATTTAAAAGTGTGAAAAGAAATAAAGGAAGTGCAGGTATTGATGAAGTGGATATAGAAGATTTTCAAAAAGACCTGAAAGGAAACTTGTATAAAATCTGGAATAGGATGAGTTCTGGTAGCTACTTTCCGCCGCCTGTTAAAGCAGTGGAAATTCCCAAGAAATCGGGAGGTACTAGAAGACTTGGCATACCTACAATAAGTGATAGAATAGCACAAATGGTTGTTAAAATGTATCTAGGGTCTAAGATTGAGGCTGTTTTCCATGAGGATTCATATGGATATAGACCAAATAAATCGGCACTTGATGCCATAGGGCAAGCAAGACAAAGATGTTGGAAATATGATTATGTCATAGAATTTGATATAAAAGGACTTTTTGATAATATCGACCATAAATTACTTATGAAAGCAGTTAAGCTACATACTAAAGAACCATGGATTTTGCTCTATATTGAAAGATGGCTAAAAGCACCATTTATTGTTGGTAAGGAAATGATAGAAAGAACTAGTGGAACTCCACAAGGAGGGGTAATAAGCCCAATTCTTGCGAATTTGTTTATGCACTATGCTTTTGATGTTTGGTTGACAAGAAACTACAAGGACGCACCATTTGAAAGATATGCTGATGATGCGATTATTCATTGTAGAAATGAAAAGGTTGCTCAAGAAATTTTAAGTGCATTGAATATAAGACTGAATGAGTGTAAATTAGAATTACATCCTCTAAAGACTAAGATAGTGTATTGCAAGGATAAAGACAGGAAACTTGAATATCTGAATACAGAGTTTGACTTTCTTGGTTACACATTTAGAAGAATATTCATAAAAGACAGAACTGGTAGATTACATTTTAATTTTTTGCCACAAGTGAGCAGGAAATCAGCCAAGTCCTTTAGGGACAAAATAAAAGAAAAGAATATACATTCTATGTCAGGAAGCAAGATTGAAAAGGTTGCTGAAATTCTTAATCCGATGATTCGTGGATGGTTGAATTATTTTAGCAAATATAATAAATCTGCTGTGAAATATACAATGGACTGTATAAATCGAAGACTTGTTAAATGGGCAATGTCCAAATACAAGCACTTTAGAAATCATCGTTCTAATGCTGATAAATGGCTAAAAGAAATTGCAAAAAGAGAGCCCAACATGTTTGCACATTGGGCTTTTGGGTTCACACCATAAGGTAAAATGATAAGAGCCGTATGAATCGAGAGATTCACGTACGGTTCTGTGAGAGCATCGAGGTGAAGCTCCTCTTTGCTACTCGACTGAGAGGACGCTAAATAAATTAATTATTTAGCTCCTACTCGATTGTATTTAAACAAAAATTCGCAGTGACTCAGCAGTTTTTTAAAAAGGGTAGACAAGTCTTACGACCTGTTTACACTTTTTTATTCTAGACTATATCTTCTTAAATTTACAATAATACAGTATATCATGCTATAGAAATTCAATATTATATTTTAATAAGGAAAGTTCACATAAAAAATAACTGCTTTAATGTAAATGTATAAGAATAAATATTTTTAAGACAGGTTTACATTCGATATTAAAAAATTGTTTCTATAGGTATAAGGCAAAATTGAACCGTGAATTGGACCGAACATTTCTTAAAAAGCTTTGTGGCAATTATATTGTACCATAAATGAAAAAAGCATTTAAAATTATACTGCTTTGTCGAATTTTGCGGTACGGATTAAGGTGATTTCAAAATATTAAACCATTGAATACCTATAAAATACCACTGTTTTTCAATGAAAATTTGATATTTAGATTTACAGATTCACCCAAATTGTTAAATAAGCTTAATAATAAATTTCGCCAACTCCGTTACATTTTCATCAAAAAAAACGGTCCTATTATATAGGGAGGTATATACAAATGAAAAGGGTGTTGGAACTTTTAAAGAATGCCCAAAACGGGGATATCGGGGCAAAGGAAGAATTATAAAAAAAGTTTGTCCCATGTATTAAGTATTATGGGAAGAAATTGTATTATGAAGAGGCTCAAACCGATCTTACCATATTTCTGCTGGAATTTATAGACAATTTGGACTTGAAAAAATTTGAAAACAGGCAAGACGGCGAAATAATCAATTATATTAAGCGGTTTTTTAGAAGCAAGTACATAGATATTGTCAGACAAAATATCAATAAACATATTGAAATAACAGCATTTGAAACAGATTTTATTTGTCATGATTGCTATGAAAGACTGGAAGAGGAGAACTTTTACAGAATGCTTAGAAATCTGAACAGTATCCAGAAAAAAATAATCATAGGAAAATATATGTATAACTACTCTTATAAAGAGTTGACAAAAATACTGAATGTTTCAAGGCAAACGATTTATACACAGAAGAAAAAAGCATTGCAAAAGTTAAAAAAAGAATTGGAGGATGACTGATATGGAGGAGAATCTGTATGAACTTGCGACAACGCAGGGAATATGGGCACTATTGTCCATTATTCTGATATTTTATATACTTAAAGCTCAAGAAAAAAGAGATGCAAAGCAAGAAGAAAGGGAAAAATCATATCAGAATATAATAGCCACATTAAATGATAAGCTTGATATTGTTGAAGATATACGGACTGGCGTCAACGAAATTAAAAATTACATAAAAAAATAAAATAATTTTGAAAACACTTTACATTTATTCTTTAAAAATCGTTTCTATATAGTGTAAGACAAAATTAACCCGGGAATTGTGTCGAACAAAAAATAAAATAAAGGAGAAATAAAAATGGCTACTTATAAGAAAACTGAAAATTTAAGTTATAATGATATTCAAGATATGATAAGCGAGTTAGAAGAAGCTAGGAGTATCCAGGATGATATTGAAAAAGAAGCAAATATTGCGTCCAAATTTTTCGCATTGGTTGGGATACCTATATTATTCATGGCAACTCCGGCTGCTATGGCTATCTGGGCTGCGAGTATAATATCTGGAGGTTATGCGGGTGAATTACAGGATTTGGAAGATTTATGTACAAACGCTATATCCGAATTAGAAGATATGGAAGACTTCCTTCAAAATCATTCGGATTACAACATGATTAGAGTTGAAGAAACAATAAGAAAAGTAGTATATAGCAACGAAACATATGAAATACCAATAAATTTCGAAGTTGTTGCCATACATTGCACAAATCCCGCTGGTTGGGAAATGTTGTAATAATTGAATTAAGATTAAGAAAAAGGTCTGTCACTTGATAGACCTTTACTTTTTGATTTATTATATCTATAATATAAATATAATGATCTCTCGGAATCATGAGTGATTATTAAAGCCCAAAGGACTAATGAACTTAGAAAAGTAAATATTATCTAAAATGAAATAAAAAAGTGGAAAATTTAGAAAAATGAGAATAAGAAATAGACATAGCCGTCACTATGTTTTAAAATAAATGTACTGCTTAAACTAAGCAGTATGTAAAATTAATCGTTTGAGATCTGACTGATAAGGCAGATCCCAGGCATCGAGATGTTGCAGCATCAAGATGCTATAGAGGCGGCAGTACCACATCTTAGTAGAGCGATGCCTGCCGCTTTCTAATAGAAAGTCTAATTTCTGGCGTTTGTTAGAACGCTCAGCAGATGTTCTTGCATTATACTCAGCTTTCCATTCTTCACTATCTCTTGGCGGTATGTTTATCAGCCGAGGGTTATCTTTCATAGCAAGGTGCACAGTTCTTCCATACTTGGAATCAGAACAGGGATGTTCACAAGAACAGCCATATTTTCTGCTTGCCAGCGGACAGCGAAATTTAATACGGTATTTGCTTTTTTCAACACCATCATGGTTCATCTTCAGTCCAGCTTTGCAGACAGGAACACCATCCTTGCCAATGGTGAAGTCATTTTTGTATTTTACTTTAATGCCACGTTTCTCATTTAAGTCAATGAATGATTAGATTCCATTTAGTTTAAAGTATTTATACAACGGCATTGCATCATGAGCTGAATCTAGAAGAAGTTTATTCACGGTAAACTCAGGCGCAAAGTTCTGCATGCGAAAAAAAGCATGTACAAATGCATGAGAATCATGCCTTGAAGCCGGACCAAGCAAAGGAAAAACAGGAAGATCACTCTCAGAATCAGAGGCAACAAGCATGTAAAGATCATAACCATGGTAAAAACAGTCTCTTGAGGAATCCCAACCGATGTCGCAATCAGGCTGTGAAAAGTACCTATCACAGTTACAGTTGGTGATACCTTTAGAAACACAGTCACAAACTCGATATTTTCGTTCTCTTGCAGAAGTAACAACTGGAGTGCCATCGCCTGCAAGAGCAAGACTATCAGAATTTATGAGACCTTTTTGAATAGAGACATTAAGGAACTCATTTTTAAAGATGTTGAAAAGAGAACAATAAGGCTGTTCCTCCAGTGAAAAAGTTGTATCTGCCAATTCATTAAGTAGTTGTTCTACAGTTGTTTTATCAACAGGAGCAGCGTTATCACCTTTCTTTTTTGTTTTTTTACAGAAACCTTAAGAGGATGCAGAGGAGAAGAAAGATTATCACCATCAAAATCCCACAGGCGGTTAAAGAAATCATAAAATGTACCGACACCAGGAGTGTCACCAACTTCAAAACCACTAAGAATAGCATAAAGAGGATTAATCTTAAGCTGTGCTACCCAATCAGTAACAGAAGTAACTTTAAAGTCAATAGATAGAAGATAAGAACGATGCATACAAGAAGGAGTTCTGGGTTTCAGACCATAAACAGAATACTTGTTTTTCAAACAAATATCGGTATAGGAAAGGTCGAGGTTCCAGAAACGATCAATAATATCCCAAGTAGAACGAGCAAGCGCATCGGGATTAGGATAATATTTACGAAACATTTCAACAACAAGATTTTGATAGGCGGCATGACCGCCAGAGTTAACAGGTAAAATGAAAATCGCCTCCAATCAAAAAATATACCTTACAAGTAAAGGGCGAGAAGCGCCGCATATTTTGGAGACTTTGTCAAGTGTTTTTTGATAAAAAAGTGGGGGATTTTAATAAAAAAGAATCTTTAAACCCTTGAAATTCAAGGGATGGAGATTCCGAGAGAATATTATAATAAAAAGGGAGATGGTTCTGGGATGAAACCTATTAAAAAAATAATAATTATATTTGGTATAGCTCTGGGGCTAACTGGAATATTATCACTATTTTATTACAATACAAATATAGGACGTGTATTTGACACTATATGGAAGGTATTAATGTTTATATGTACTATATTGTTTGGTGTTTTTGAGTTATCTGAAAGGCAAAATAAAATAGCAGCATGCTTTTATTTTATTCTTGCTTTTATTTTATTCTTGCTTTTATTTTAAGAATATATTCTTATTTATAACACTTGAGGCTGTGGGTAAACAGGTCTTATGTTCAAAGAATTCGGCGGCATGAAAAACGCCAAAAAATATATAAAAAACAAGACTGATAAAAAGACGTTAGAAAGCTTATAAAGCCATTGATTTTTCAATGGCTTTATGTTGTATTTAAACAAAATCCCGCAAAAGGTCATATGGAGAAGATATTAAGATAATATATAAAAATGTTGAGGTATACAAAAATACACTTCAACATTTTTTGTTTTTTACAAAATAAAAGTAGACAAGTTTTAAATTTTCAATTAATATTTAATCACCACAAAAAAATATAAAAAAACATTTAAACCACCTACTTTTATGAAAAAAATATATCATATAAATCAAAAAAAATCAATACTAGAATTTACAAGAGGGCCACCTTTTATGATTTTTAATCAATACAAATTAAAAATCATGGGAGGAAAAAATGGATCCAATAGAAAAGTTACAAAGATGTTTAGAAATGAGCGGTCTTAAAGAAGAGACCTGTCAAGGTTATACATATAAAATAAATATATTTTTAAGAACCATAAATAAAGAAGTGTGCAGTTTTATTTAGTGTACAAAAAATTGCTAATATAGCATAAAAAGAAGTAAAAAAGCTATGGAATTAGGGATTATTTCATTGACAAATAAATAATTTGTGTCAAAATAAAGACAGGGATAATTATTGAATGTCCATATATAATCTCAAGTAGACGTGGCTTCACTCTTCGTGGGCAAACTACAATTCGCCTCTAACCTAACCGTCCCTAAAAGTTGCTAAAAGTTGACGTCCCTAAAAGTTGAAATTTGCAACCCGGAGGGGAGGTATAAAAATTCTAAAGGACGATATTTTTATTGAATATTACAACTTTTCCGGGTATAATAAAATTGACATAAATTAGAAGTTTAACTGAATTATCTTTAGGTCTTAACAATGAGGAGTGAAAACCATGAGCTTTGAAACTATTTCAATTGAAGAAATAAAAGAAATAATAAATCCAATATTAAGAAAATATCCTATCAGTAAGGCAATATTGTTTGGGTCATATGTTAATGGAAAAGCTGAAAAAGGCAGCGATATTGACTTATACATAGACTCAAATAATAAATTAAGGGGACTGGATTTTGTTGGATTGCTTGAAATACTTGTTGAAGCTTTTGGAAAAGATATAGATTTAATTGATAAGTCACATATTGACCCTGATTCTTTAATTATTCAAGAGATTGAAAGTGGAGGGACGGTAATATATGAAAAATCAGAAGATTATACAAAAGATAATTAATTATATTGATTCAGTATTAAAGTACACAAGTAATACTACATATGATGAATTTAGAAATAATAGTATGATGGCAGAAGCGTGCGTGTTTAATCTAAGTCAAATTGGTGAGTTAGTCAATAAACTTGATAAAGAATATATAGTTAACAATCCGGAAATTCCATGGTTTAAAATGAAAGGTTTAAGAAACCGTTTAGTACATGATTACGAAGGGGTAAATCTAAAGTTGATATGGGAGATAATTGAAATTGATATAATAGTATTGAAAAAGAAGTTATCTAAATTATATGAATAATATTAAATGAAGACATGGGGAATTTGTTATATAGTGAAGTAGGAAGTGAGAATATAGCATAGATAGAAAGAGCATAAGGGTTTTACAATAATTGCAGTGAACAAATTAAAATTAGATAAAATAGAAAAGTTTTATTTTAGAAATAACTGTTTACAATTATATTATTTTTTGCTATTATAAAAACAAATATATAATATGTTTTTATGTTTTTTTACTAGGAGGTAGACTGAAAATGGCAAAATTCAATGAAGCTGAGAAAGAACAAATTAGAGAAGAATTATTTGATGTGGCGTATCATTTTTTTATAGATAAAGGTTTTAAAAGTACATCTATTGAAGACCTTACTTCTTCTGTTGGGATTGCGAAGAGTTCCTTTTATGTGTTTTTTGAGTCAAAAGAGATGTTATATATGGATTTGTTAGCACACGAGGGAGAGCAGATTAAAAAAGAGGTTTGGCCAGAGGTGATAGCTACTGAGGATATACGTTCAGCTATAAAGATGTACTTAAATAAAATGGTTTTGGAACTAGAATCTAAGATTTTAACTCAAAGGTTGGTTTACGATATTGAGGAGTATAAAATAGTATCTAGAAAGCTAAGCCCAGAGTATGTTGGTTCAGAGAATCTTAGAAGTATACGCCCTCTTATTGAGTTTATAAAGATACGTCAAGATTCCAAGGAGATTATCGATGAAGATCCAGAAGTTATAGCTGGAGTTTTAAGATCAACTTTATTAATAGGTTCTCAAAAAGGAGATTTGCAGCAATATAATTATGAGAGGATTCGAGAGTTATTATTCGAAGCTGTTGCCAATCAAATTGCGCGGACATAATTAAGTAATTATATTATAAACTGAAGGTAGAAAAGTGGTGATAAGTTATGACAGATTGGAATAAACTTATTAATGCTATATCAAAGCATGTATTAAGTTCATAATTGATATATTAAAGTTAAAGTCAGGAGTGATTTTTTATGAGTAAAGATATTAAACAAGTTATTGAGATAATAAAAAAGAAAAATCTTTTTCTAAAAGAAGGAACAATGCAATTTAATGAATCTGGGCTTGATTTTCAAACTGTTTTTGCACAAGATGAAAATGGAACTGATTGGGTTCTAAGATTGCCTAGAAGGGAAGATGTAATGCCTAGAACAAAGGTAGAAAAACAAGCTTTGGATTTGGTAAATCAGTATGCTAAATCTTTTCAGGCACCAAACTGGATTATTTACACAGATGAACTAATAGCTTATAAGAAGTTAGATGGTGTGCCAGCAGGAACGATAGATCATAACATAGGTAACTATGTTTGGGAGATAGACATAAATAATGTTCCAGAATCATTTCACAAGTCGCTAGGTAGGGTGTTGGCAGAGCTTCATAGCATACCTAGTGATAAAGCCGCTGAACTTGGTCTAGTTGTTCAAACGCCTGAAGAAGTAAGAATGACCATGAAGTTGCGCATGGATGCGGTAAAAGCAAAGTATGGTGTGGGTGATAATCTATGGAACAGGTGGCAGATATGGATTAATGATGATGATATGTGGCCAAAGAAAACTGGACTGATTCATGGGGATGTACATGCCGGCCATACTATGATTGATAAGGATGCTAACGTGACTGGATTAATCGACTGGACTGAAGCTAAGGTTACAGATATTTCAAATGACTTTGTTTTCAACTATAAGGCTTTTGGAGAAGAAGGACTAGAAGCTCTGATTCTTGCTTATAAAGAAGCAGGTGGATATTATTGGCCTAAGATGAAAGAACATATTATTGAACTGGTAGCTGCGTATCCGGTTTCAATTGCTGAATTTGCAGTGGTATCTGGTGTTGAGGAATATGTCCGGATGGCGAAGAAAGCATTGGAAATAGACAATATTTAAGGGGGTAAATCATTATGTCAAGAAGAATAGTTTTGGATTTGGCAGTTTCTTTAGATGGATTTATTGAGGGCATAAACGGAGAAACTGACTGGTGTATAATGGATGAAGAAATGAACTTTACTAAATTTTTAAGTAGCGTTGATGCAATCTTATACGGTAGGAAATCTTATGATTTATGGGGAACATATATTCCAGGAAAAGAAAGTTCTGCTATGGAAAGAGAGATTTGGGAATTGGTTCATAGTAAGAAGAAGTATGTGTTTTCAAAAACGCTAACCAAAATAGATAATAACGTAATGATAATAAATGACAATATAGCGGAAGAAGTAAACAAATTAAAGGAAGAACCGGGTAGGGATATTTGGCTATATGGGGGAGCCAGTCTTATAAAAACATTTATGAACTTAAGACTTGTCGATGAGTATAGGCTTTCGGTTCACCCTGTTATTTTAGGAGCAGGCAAACCCTTATTTGTTGATATAAAGCAGAGACAAGAGCTCAAACTAGTTGACACTAGGAGATTCTCTTCAGGTGTTGTTCAGCTTTGTTATCAGCATATTAAGAAATAGATATGAGGCACAACTTGTAAAGGCTCTGAATTTAAAATGCTTTTATTAAATATGAATAATAAATAGAAAATTGCTTGTGGGTGTTTTGCTTCTACAGGCTCTTTATTAAGAGAAACTGCTAATCCACAAAAGGGTAAATCTGCAGGGTGTGGAACACTAGGCCAGGCAAAATTGCTCAATATATAAAAATTGAAGACCAAGACTGGAAATTAACAAATCTTAATCCAGAAAAATGCTTAGAAAAAATGAATAGAGATTTAAGTAATTAATTAGTAGCTTAAAAAGCTGTAGTAGTTATTAATATGGATGTAGAATTGCAGCTGGGGCAAGACATAATTTTAGATGCCTCGGTAGTAATAATATTGTTAGGCTTAATCATTGTATCATATGTTGGCACCAGAAATAGTATTATAAACAGGTATACCGATATGGAATTGTATTGAAGTAAGTGGGGATGTTTTAGGACAGTCTTAAGAGAGTCCTAAAAATTTTTATTTGGATACAAAAAAGATATATTTATATGTTATTATACTCTTGGAGGTGGTAACATGGCATTTAAACTTCTCTTAGTTGAAGATGACCCGGAAATAAGGGAAATAATTATAGATTATTTTATTGACAAAAGTGAAGGAGCTTTAGATATTAATACAGCAGAGACAGGAATTGAAGGTCAATTAAAATCCATGGACAATGGTTATGATTTAGTACTTTTGGATGTTATGCTACCTGAGGTTGATGGATTTACAATATGCAGAGAATTAAGAGTAAACAGCGATGTTCCAATTATATTTATTACTGCAAAGCATAATGAACACGATAGATTGCACGGATATCAGTTAGGATGCGACGATTATGTCACTAAACCATTTTCCTTGGCAGAGCTTTATGCAAAAGTAACTGCTCTTTTGAGACGCTCAAAAGGAATGGTACGGAAAGAGACAATGATGTCAGGTAGTATAACATTAGACCCATATGGCTGCACTGTTTATGTAAACGATAAAGAGGTAATACTTGCCCCTATAGAATTTGCGATATTAAAAATTCTTATGGAAAGCAAAGGTAAAGTTGTAAGTCGTGACAGTCTTATAATCAGAATTTGGGGATATGATTTTGATGGCAATGACAGAGTAGTTGATAACCATATAAAGAAATTACGAAAAGCCTTAGACACATCTTCCACTCAAATTAAAACCATTTTTAAGAAGGGTTATAAATTGGAGGCTATTAATGAAAAAAAATAAGATGAAGCACTCAATTTATATTCGTATATTTAGCACGTTTTTATTAACTTACATGGTGTTGATGATTGGCTTTACAGCATTTTTAGTATCTATGGAAAAGGAAGCTGCAGGAAAAGAATTTGGAAATCGGGCCCAACAGATCAATGATAGGGTGGAGGAAATATTAAATAATAATATTGACAATGACAAACAAATTATTGATTTAGCTGATGTAAAAAAGGAGTTTGTAGAGAAATCACCTGTATATTTGTTAAATGGTGCTGAAACTGCAATATTTACAAGTGATTATGAGCTAATTTACAGTACATATAGTACAAAAGATTATTGGAAATGTATTTATAGAGAGTTTGAAAAAGGGAAACAATCAAAGGACAGAGTTGGGTTATTAAAAATAGATGATTGGTTTAGTGAGGAAGAAATAAAAAAACTTGAAAATTACTTATATGCTAAACCTAAGGCAGAGAATGTTGGAGACCTTGCTGGATATTCAATACATATAGATAGTTTTTGGGTGGATGATGAAATGATTATTCCCCATAGTATATCTGCTTCTCGTATGTATGCTTGTGAGTTTGATGAAGAAGGTAATGTAACCTCAAGAAGCGGAACAATTAGCAAAGGAAATTTCTACTTCAAAGATTATAATAATATTAAGAACTTACCGTATTATGAATTTGGCAGTATTATTCCTGAGTATAACGAAAATTTAAACAGTAAAAATCAAGATGAACTTCGTGAAATGGTTACAGATGAATCAAATTTAATGAATTATTTACAACCAGTGGAAAAATGGTGGTTTCCTAATTACATTAAGCCTGTTGAAAGAGTAAATATATTAACATATCGCTATTACTTGGTAGTGCCTTATCAAAATTCAATTCGGATGTTAGATGATCAAAGTTTATACAGTGAATTTTATACTGCTGTAGGTATTGACATTAACATATGGGAGCGCATTTCTTCTACGCTAATATATGTTTGGATATCATGCTTAATAGTATTTGGTATCGCTTCTCTTATACTTTCTAATCAAACATACAAAACATATTTGAAAAAAGAGAAAATTGAAAAACAGCGAAAAGAAACAACAGATGCCTTAGCTCACGATTTAAAAACACCTTTAAGCATAATTTCTGGTTATGCTCAAAATTTGCAGGAAGATGTTCATACTGAGAAAAGAGAGCATTATGCAAGCAATATTCAAAAAAATGTGGAACGCATGGACAAAATTATACACCAAATGCTTGATATGTCTAAGTTAGAGTCAGATTCTTTCAAAATTGAATTTGATGAAGTATCTTTGAGTGAAATAAGCAGCAAAATTATAAATCGTTACAAAAGTATTTGTGATGAAAAATCTATAACTGTCAGCATTGCGGGAGAGGCAGTTATACAAGCAGACAAAATATTATTAGAGCGTGTTGTTGATAACTTTTTTATTAATGCTATTGAAAATACATTAGAGGGCGGAAAAATAAACATAGAAATAATTGAAGATACATTCGAAGTATATAACAGCGGCAGTCATATACCGGAAGATATTATTAAAGATATTTGGCTTCCTTTCAAAAGAGGGGACAAAGAGCGAGGCAATACAAAGGGCACAGGACTTGGACTTTCAATTGCACGTTCAATTTTAGAATTGCACAAGTTTTCATATGGTGTAAAAAACAAAGAAGATGGTGCAGCCTTCTGGTTTAAATTTAAATAATCTACAGAAACAAGGCTACGGTTCAGTTGTTATTGTATATACTACATGTTAGGCGCTTAAAATAAGAGTTGTCAGTAGAGAGTTGTCAGTAGATGGAACAAAATTGGATAATTTACGTCTTATTTATATATCAATTGTCACAGGAGGAAAAGACATGAAAAAATCAAATATTAAGAAAGTTGCAGTTGTTGGATTATGTTGTACAATTATTTCTACAAGTGCGGTATTTGCTTTAACAGACAAGGTTGATGTAAATAAAGAAATCAGAATACAAATAAATAATGAATGGGTGGATGCACAAAATCCTTTTATTGAAAATGACCGTACAATGATTCCAATAGACGGTATAATAGAAAAATTTGGATTAAGAATCGAAAGTGATTCTGTAACAAATACAGTAAAAATTTATAACGATGATTTTACAATTATTTTAACTATAGGCAATAAAACTGCTAAGGTAATAAAAGCCCTTAATGGAGAAATGACTGAAGAAACTTATAACTTAGATGTATCACCTAAAATAATTAATAATCAAACATTTATTCCTATACGTTTTTTAGCTGAAACATTGGGAGCACAAGTTAGCTGGGATAATACATTACGTGCGGTTATAATTGATGTAGCATCTGATATAACTGTTGAAAGGCCAATTGAATTTGAAGTTGTAGATAATCAATCAATTTTGGATAATGAGTTGCTAAAAAAATTATATGACAATAATCATAAGATAAAAGGCATTTATTCATTGATTGATGGAGATTCGATTTATGTATTAGTATCAGCAGGCGAAAAACCAACAGGAGGATATGGTTTAACTGTAGACAGTATTACAGAAGTTACAAAGGGTACTGCATATATTCATGCAACTTTAACTTCTCCTGCAGAAGGTAGTATGGTAACGCAAGTGTTAACTTATCCCAATACTTTGGTAAAGTTCAATAAGGGTGATATAATTGACATTCTATGGGATTTAACAGATGATGTAGATGAATCTAAAATAGATGAACAAGAAAAAATACAAATAGAAAATTTGGTTAAAGAGTTTGGAGAAAATCTAAAAATGGTTTCTCTGTTGGCACCGGAAGATATAATTAAAGATAGTTTAAAAGAAAGTTATGGGGAATTTGTTTCAACTAAATTACTTGAAAAGTGGCAAAATGATTCTGTTAATGCTCCAGGGCGAGTATCTTCCAGTCCATGGCCTGAATGTATAGATATTTTATCAGTTGAGAAATTATCAGATTCTGAGTATAAAGTAAATGGAAACATAATTGAAATGACAAGTGTTGAAATGACACAAGGAGGAATAGCCGCCAGCAAACCTGTAACTTTAAAAATACAAATGATAGATGGTAAATGGGTTATAGATGATGTAGTATATGGGAATTATATTGATGTTAATTCATCTATATATAATAACAAAGAATATGGATTTTATTTTACATTACCTGAGAGCTGGCAAGGATATAGTATTGTAGAAGATAAATGGGAAGGTGTATCATTAATAGATTCAAAAGAAAACCAATCTGGTTCAATAATTTATATTAGGCATCCTGAGTGGGCTGAAGAAAATCCAAGACAGGATATTCCTGTTATGTTATTTACTCAGGAACAATGGAAGTCACTTAATAATGGAGATTTCAGTGTAGGTGCTGCACCTATTATGCCCAGTAAATTAGGTGAAAATTCAGAATATGTTTTTACATTGCCTGCCAGATATAATTATGAATTTTTAACAGGATTTGAAGAAGTTGAAGACATATTGGAAAATAACCCACTTCAAACATTTGAAGTAAACTAAGTTAGGGAACAATTCAAGTAAATATAAAATCTGTCATTAGAGTTTCTGAAGGTAGGATTTAAATAGCATGCAAACGGGCAAGGTTGTTGACATAATAATCTTGCTCATTAATTTTTTATTGATATTTTCTCACCTGTTGGTTATAATAATATTGAATGTTAAATTAGTCGGAGGGTGATGAAATGAGTTATATAAAGCGAAATATCGAAACCACTATAGAAAAAGCTTCTAAGATGTTTTCAGCCGTTTTAGTAACAGGAGCAAGACAGGTAGGAAAAACAACAGTCTTGAAGCATATCAAAAGGGATACTCCATATCTAACTTTAGACGATCCAATAATACTGCAAAGTGCTCTTGAAGAAACAGGTAACTTTTTCAAAACTATGCCGCCGCCAGTAATTATTGATGAAATTCAGTATGCTCCAAATTTATTTACTTACATTAAAATGATAGCCGATAAAAGTGGTGAAAAGGGACAATTCTATTTGACCGGGTCGCAGCAATTCAAGATGATGAAAAATGTCAGTGAAAGTCTTGCGGGAAGAATAGGTATTATTAATCTATTAGGTTTATCTCTTCGTGAAATTAAAGGTGCAAATTTTAATGAAGCATTCATTCCAACTATAGAGTATATAGATAAAAGAAGACCTACAGTCCAAGAATTAAGCTATAAGGAAATCTGGGAATATATACATAAAGGATTCATGCCAGCCATGTATGCTGATGATTTAGATTGGCAGATGTTTTACGCTTCATATACTAAAACATATATTGAACGTGATGTAAGAGATCTTACACAGGTTGGAGATGAGCTGAAATTTATTAAATTTATGACAGCTATTGCAAGCAGAACTTCCCAAATGCTAAATTTAACATCTGTTGCTAATGAAGTTGGAATAAGCGTGCCGACTGCCGATAGATGGCTTTCGGTTTTAATTTCATCTAATATAGTTTATTTGCTTAAGCCTTATTATAACAACATTATGAAAAGAGCTGTCAAAACCCCTAAGTTATATTTTCTGGATACAGGACTTGCAGCCTATCTTACAAAATGGAATTCGCCGGAAGTAATAGAAGCCGGAGCTATGTCCGGTGCATTTTTTGAAAGTTTTGTAATTGCAGAAATACTTAAATCTTACTATAATGCAGGTATCTTAGAACCATCAATTTATTATTACAGGGATAAGGATGCTAAAGAAATTGATGTTATTATAGAAGAAAATGGCACTCTGTATCCTATAGAAATTAAAAAAACTTCTAATCCCGGAAAAGAACATATTGAAAATTTCTCAGTGCTTGATAAGGTTAAAGGTATAAATGTGGGAACGGGATGTATTATTTGTATGTATGAAAATATAATTCATATTAATGAAAAGAATGTAAGCATGCCCGTTGCTTGGCTATAAGGATACAATCATTTTAAAAAATTATAAATCTACAAAATAAAATGAACAACCACGAAATAAGGAATAGTGATATATTAGATAATGCTTTTTTGTATTAGAAGAAAAATAATTTCTGAGTATACAGAGGAGAACAAAGATGAGTGATCGTTTTGAACATTTTATTAATATTTACGTCTAAATATATTAGTATCATTAGGAATTTGTAATTGTTTAGGAGGAAAAAATATGAAGTTAAAATTTAAGGTCATAATTATCGCTGCAATTTTACTGGTTGTATTGTCATCTAATGTATTTGCTTATAATGTAAACGTTACATTGCCAACATTTGATGTAAGAGTGAACAATATAGAAATAGACAACGAAAATAGAGAGTATCCGCTGATTGTATATAAAGACATTACATATTTTCCTATGACCTTTCATGACAGCCGTTTTTTAGGTTTGGAAACTAAGTGGGACGAAAATACGGGATTGAAAATAAGCAAAAGTGAAAGCAAACATGGATATGTGGATTATAATTCTTCTGCAAATAAATCAAGATATACTGCAACAACTCCGTATTTTAATGTGGAAGTGAATGGAAAATCAATTGATAACAGCAAGGAAGAATATCCGCTTTTAGTATTTAGAAATGTTACATATTTTCCGCTTACATGGAGATTTGCAGTTGATGAATTTGGATGGGATTACAAATTTACTCAAGAAAATGGTCTTGAAATAAGCAATCCAACACATACTGGTCTTAAGGTTACTGAGGTAAAATTACCTGTTGCAGGTAAAAGAGATTTTCATAACGGGGCATTTACTGTTGCCGGTGATTACATTTATTTCGAAGGAGAAAAAGGAATAATTTATCAAACACCAATAGATAATACAAGTATTAAAAAGGCAGTGTACGAACTTCCCATGTGGACTTATGGAGACAGCTATGTTTATCCAAGTCTTGAAACAGACGAAACCAGAAATTTTGGATATGGTATTGCAATGTTGACATACCATGTGGGAGGAGCAACAATGGGAACCGATTATAAAATAATACTTAATGATGATGGTACCAATGAAATTTTTGCTGTTGGTTATTTAAACAGGAAAGTTTTTGGTGATGCATTCGGCAATATCATTGTTGATGTCAGTCACTTCCCACCACCTTTTCCAAACAATCTTTCAATGAAAAGAGAAGGGGAAGAAGAATTCAAAGCTTTAGGAAGTGCTGATTATGTTTACGGTTGGGTTAAAAATGCGGGACAAAGCCGAAGTAATGATTTATATAAAATTGATAATGAAATATATTTATTAGCATATAAGTTTAATGATGAAAAAGCTACGACGGGAATCCACAGAGTAAATATTAATACAGGAGAAACCTTTAGAATATTCGAGGAAGCTGTTCAAAAATTTATGATTGAAAGAGATATGATTTATTTCATGGATTTAGATGGATTTTTATATAAAATTTCTCTTGTTGACGGCAATAAAGCAGAGAAGCTGACAGATTTTGTTGTAAGTGATTTCACAGTTTTAAATAATATAGTTTATTATGTTTCAGTAGAAGAAAAGGGACTTGAATTATTTAAATTAGGAGAGAGTATTTCTGTAAATCCGGGTGGACGTGTTAGGGAATTAGTTAACACTGAAGAAGGATATGTTTACAGCATATTCGAAGACAGTGCTCCTTACAAATTGATTGTATTTACCAAAACAGGATTGCAGATTTTTAAGACGAATGCAAATATAAGATTTGCAAGCATAAATCAAAATAGGTTATTTTATCATAAATAAGGTAAGCTAAAAAGATGCTATTAAATTTATTGACGGCAAGGAGAAAATGACAATTATGTTTATTAGAAAATTATTAAGCTTATTTATTATATTGACAGGATTATTCATTACCGGATGTGAAAATAACAGCTTTTTTGAAGAACCAATCAAGTTGCCTTTTGATATGCCCAATAACCAAGAAAACACTGAAGTCGATTATATTAATAAAGAAGGTATGACTATCAGGGATAGATATCTGCCAATAGAAGGATATATTAGGGCTGAATATGCTGAAGGAACCTTTGCGGAATTTTTGAGGAATCAAAAGCTTAAACCATATGGTGAGAAGGTTTTATATTTTGATGGGAGAGAAAAGTCTTCAAATGGTATTTATGACAGTGCATTTGATGTAGATATAGGAAATAGGGACCTCCATCAATGTGCAGATGCTATTATGCTATTAAGGGCAGAGTACCTGTACTCACAAGGACAATATGATAAAATCAGCTTTAATTTTGTATCAGGATTTAAGGCAGAGTATAAGAAGTGGATTGATGGTTATAGAATAGATGTTCAGGGAAATGATGCCGAATATTATAAAGCTGCAGAACCCTCAAATTCATATGAAGTTTTTAGAAAGTATATGGATATGGTTTTTGCTTACTCCGGAACTCTTTCTTTGGAAAAAGAGTTGAAAAGTGTAAGTGTTGATAACATGAATATAGGGGATGTGTTTATTGTTGGCGGAAATCCCGGCCATGCTGTAATAGTTGTTGATATGGCTGTCAATTCTAACGGTGAGAAGATTTTTTTGTTGGCACAGTCCTACATGCCCGCTCAGCAAACACAATTGCTTATAAATCCAATGGACGAGGATATTAGTCCATGGTATTCATTAAAGGGCAAAGAGAAATTAATTACACCTCAATGGACTTTTGAATTGGATACACTAAAAAGTTGGGATGAAAGAACCTAAAGATATTGATGAGATATTAGGGAAAAGCTTAGATGAATTTAAAAATGATTGAATTAATTATTTAAAAGAAACTGGTGAATTTCCAGCATTGTAGTAAGGTGAGCGGTTTGTAAAAAATTGCAAATTTGTTTGAAAATGATTTTTAGTTGAATTATAATAAAAATAAATAAATAAAAGGAACTACCGAATAAACGGTTAGCTTCCAAGTTAATGGCTAAAACATTTTAACCGTCAAAGTGGCTGCTTTGGCGGTTAACTTTTAAGTAAAAATTTATTTTCACTTGTTGTTAAACAAGGCAATAATCGCTACTACGAGTTTTTTAAATTTTAATAACAATGTTTTGAGGTGATAGAAAGAATCTCATTATGTGAAACAGAAAAATCGTCAATATAGAATGAGAAAGATGGTGCTTTTATGATAAAATATCAGTTATAAAATGCCGTTAAATTTTGTTTAATTATGAAGAAATAGTGTTTAATTCATTAAATTGTGGATATATATTTAGTATAGTATATTTTAAGGAGGCTATATGCGTATTGTTATTATAGGAGCTGTGGCGGCAGGAACTTCAGCTGCTACTGAAATAAGAAGAAACAATAAAGAAGCAGAAATAATAGTTTATGAGAAAGATAAATTTATTTCATATGCAGGTTGCGGAATGCCTTTTTTTATAAGCAATGAAGTAAATGATTTTTCAGATATTGTACCAAGAAATGCAGAGTTTTTCAAAGAAAAGCATAATATTGATATTTATACTGAACATGAGGTAATGTCTGTAAATCCGGGAAATAAAACATTAAGAGTAAAAAATCAATTATCAGGTGAAATCTTTGATGACAGTTATGATAAGTTAATAATATCAACTGGAGCTATGTCAGTAACACCTGATTTGAAAGGCTCAGATAAAGATAATGTATTTTTATTAAGAAATATAAATGATATGAATAATATTAGGAGTTTTATTGAAGAAAAGAAACCCAAATCAGCTGTTATTATTGGAAGTGGATTCATAGGTCTTGAAATGTGCGAAAGTTTTAAGTACTTAGGAATGGATGTTTCGATTATTGCTAGGTCTAAAATTGCAAAAGGCATTGACAATGATATGTCTTTATATATTGAAGAGCATTTAAGAAAAAAAGGAGTTAATGTTTATACAAATACTAAGACCTTGGAAATTAATAATCAAGGAGTTGTTATAAGTGAGGGCAGTATTATCAAAGCTGATATTGTACTTCTTGCAACAGGTATAAAACCAAATGTTGGGCTTGCAAAAAGTATGGGTATTGAACTTGGAGCATCTGGTGCTATTAAGGTTGATAAGTATATGAGGACAAATTTAAATGATATTTACAGCTGTGGTGATTGTATAGAAATGTTTTATACTATTAATGAAACTCCTGTTTACAGGCCTTTGGGTTCTACTGCAAACAAAACCGGTACAATTGCAGGAAGTAATATAGTCGGCAAAAATGATGAATTTAGAGGTATACTTGGTACTGGCATATTTAGAGTTTTCGATATTACAGTGGGGATGACCGGTTTTTCTGAAGAAGAAGCAGTAAAATTAGGATATAATGTGTCAGTTTCAATTGATAAAAGACCAAATAAGCCGAAATATATGGGAGGAAAACCTATTGTAATCAAGGCTGTTTCAGAAAAGGAAACAGGCAGGTTATTAGGTGCCCAGCTAATCGGTTATGAAGGAGTTGATAAAAGATTAGATGTGCTCGTAACTGCCATTACCTTAAAAGCAAGTGCAGAAGATTTAATGCACCTTGATTTAGCTTATTCACCGCCGTATTCAATACCAAGAGATCCTCTTTATTACACAGGAGCAAAACTCAGTGCAAAAAAATAATTCAATTTTTAGTAGGTGTTTATATGAATAAAGTAATTCTATGGACAAGGCAAGATATCAGAAGCCTGAATGACTTGGAAAATAACGGAGTAATAAGAATAACAAGAAAACACTTAGAGGAAAAATTTGATGTTATATCTGACCATATTATTTATTTATACAAATGGTTTGTGAATGAAGCAGAAAAAAAAGCCCCAAAACCGGAAGAAGTAGAGTTTCCTATATGGTGCTCAATTAGTGAGGAATATATGCTAAGACCTACTTTAAATGAAATAGTGTATGTTTTGGAAGTTGATAAATCTGAAATTATATATTTTGATGGTATGAAATGGGATTATGTTTTAAATCATCATTATGTCCCAAAAAACGATAAGGATGCTGAGGAATATGCTAAAGACATGGAAATGAAAGGCTTTAAAAATTCCTATTCATTTATTGATGAAAAAATTGCACACTTTTATCCAGAGGAAAGAAAAAGAGTAATAGATAGTTGGACTAGAGTGTTTGATATTGATAAGTGGGATATTTTCAGAATACAGGCAAATATCTGGGAAATTCGAACTGAAATGATAAAAGACATATTGAGAGTATAAAAAAATTTATTACTATAATGAAATACATGAATTATTATGGTAATATAAATAATAAAAATATAATAATTTATTTGGAGGGAAACAATGAAATTTTTATGGACTACAATACTTGTGAATAATATGGATGATTCTTTGAAATTTTATGAAGAAATAGTGGGCCTTAAATTAGTTGACAGATTTCAAGCAGGGCCTCAAATGGAAATATCATTTTTAGGTGAAGGTGAAACAAAAATTGAGCTTATATACAATGAAAATTTCAAGGATATAAATTCTGGTAATCGTGTAACATTAGGCTTTAAAGTTGAATCATTGGATGAGATGCTTAACTTTATAAAGAAAAAAGATATTAATATAATTACAGGTCCAGTTCAGCCTAACTCAAAAATAAAATATTTTATAATACAGGATCCAAATGGTGTTAAAATTCAATTTGCAGAGCAAATGACTGAGTAACAGAGTAGGCATGAAGGATTGGAACAATGAAAGGATATCTCAGCAATAATAAATAAAGCAAGGCAATGCCTTGCTTTTAAGCGTTCTTATCAATATAAACCAATTTGAACTGTGTTTTAGAAATATTCTTGTAAATACTTTCTACTTCAGAATCATAAAATTCTTCATTTATATTGTTGCATGTGATTTTTGCACATATTCCGCAGCTTGAACTTAATTTTCTTGGAACAGGCTGCAATGTACATGGAATGTTCATACGTTCCATTTTTTTACTGTATTTTATTGCACCAGAATGAGTATAAAAAACAACAGTATAAATCATTTTTGCCCTTTCACTATTGAAATATCTTCTTGAGTATCAATATCAACTGAGTAACCCTGACTTATTAGATACTTTTTAACATTTGTTTTAGAAGTATTATTGTCAACAATTACTTCTATTTCATCGGGGTTTTTTTTCAAACAATTTTTTGTCATTAAAACTGGCTGAGGACAAGAAGTTCCACATGTATCTATTTTCATATTATCACCTCTTAGTTATTTTTTTTAATCATACTTGAGTTTGCAACTGATATAACAAGCAGGAATACAAAACATATAATAACAGCTATTTGACCATTTGGTGTAGTTCCGTTTCCGCTTGAAGCAAGTGAGAAGTTATGGCATACTGCAGCACCAACTAACATACCCATAACAGTTACAGCTGAATCAGAATTACCTTCGCCTGCTAAAATTAATTGTCTTAATGGACATCCTCCTAAAAGTACAGAGCCCCATCCAACTAAAGCCATTCCTAAAAAGTTCCATAAACCATCAGTATGAGCTACAGGCTGTTCTGTAAATCCTAACTTGAAGTTGCTAGTTAACATATTGCCAAAAGCAGCTACAACAATTATTGCAAGAAAACCTAACAATAAATAGTTTTGATTGAACATAACCTTATCTCGCATACCTCCAACCATACATAATCTAGTTTTTTGTGCTAAAATACCTACTATGAGCCCAGCTGCCAAAGCAATATATATTGGAGCATATTGACTTCCGGGTCCTTCCTTGCTGAAAAAAATAAATGCAGGTGCGGCTATTAATAATACTAATAAACCTAAAGAAAATACTGGCATAATATAGCCGTCAAATGTTGATGTCTTATAATTTCTTTTTAAGCTGAAACCTTTATTTAAAAATATAATACCTATTCCTATTCCTGCGGCAAAGCCAAGTAAACCAACTATTGCATTCAAATCTCCTCCGGCAATTCGAAGCACCATTCTTAAGGGACATCCTAAGAATATAAGTGCGCCTATCATAACTGCTATCCCAAGGAAAAATCTTGTTATTGGAGATGAACCTCCCTTCGACTTAAATTCTTTTCCTGCTACAGACATTATAAATGCTCCTAATATTAGTCCAATAATTTCAGGTCTTATGTACTGGACAATTTCTGCTCTGTGAAGGCCTAAAGCTCCTGCAATATCTCTTTCGAAACAGGCAATACAAAATCCCATATTTTTGGGATTTCCCAAAACCACTAACAGTACAGCTATTGCGCCAACAATACCACCGGCAAGTATTATACCTTTTTTACTTTCGAAAAAAGGTACACTTTCTTTAATTTCTTTGATTTTATTATCCATTTTTTCCTCCAATTATATAATTGACCCATTAATTGTATTATATTTCACAAATTTATTTATGTAAAATGAAAAAAAGTTTAGATATATTTTTTTGCATAATAAAAATTCATACATTCAAATTTAACGAAAATAATTATGTAATTAGTAATTTATTTTATAAATTTTGTAATAAGAAGAATTGTGTTAGTGACTTTAATTCTTGAATGTGGTATGATATTTTATAATAAATTTTAACGGAGAACTTATGAAATTATTTAAAGACAAAATATTCTTTAAATCAATGCTCGCTATAGCATTGCCTATTGCATTACAAAATCTAATTACATCATCAGTGAATATGGTAGATACATTGATGATAAGTAGTTTAGGGCAAACTAGTATTGCTGCTGTAGGGTTGGCAAACCAGTTCTTTTTCTTTTATATTCTTATAACTTTTGGAATTAATAGCGGTTCTTCTATTTTTATCGCTCAATATTGGGGGAAAAAGGATATACCAAGTATTAGGAAGGTTTTAGGACTGGCAGTATCATTAAGCTCATTGGTGGGAGTTATATTTACTGCAGTAGCATTAGTATTTCCACAATTAATAATGAGAATACTGATTGATGAGCCAGAGGTTATAAGAATAGGTAGTGATTATTTAAGAATTGTATCAATATCATATATTCCAACTGCTATTAGCTTTGCATTTAGTGTGGCTCTAAGAACTACAGGAAAACCCAAAATACCTATGAAGATTTCTGCTATTTCCTTTGTAACAAATACAGTATTTAACTATATATTTATATTTGGAAAACTTGGATTACCTGCAATGGGTGTAAAGGGAGCAGCTTTGGGAACTCTTATATCAAGATTTATAGAAATAGGAGTAACTCTTTATGCAGTGTATTCTACAAAAGGTGTATTAGCAGCAAATATTAAAGAATTATTAAGTTGGAACAAGGATTTTGTAAAAAGATATCTAAAAACAACTTATCCTGTAATATTAGCAGAAGCAGCCTGGTCTTTAGGACAGGTAATGTATTCAATTGCCTATGCAAAACTAGGAGAGGAAGCAACAGCAGCAGTACAAATTACCAATACAATACAAAATATTTTCTTTGTTTTAGTAAGAGGGTTAGCTAATGCTTGCACAGTAATGATTGGGAGTAAAATTGGTAGTGGAGATGAGGATGAGGCATTTGAATATGCTAAAAATTTCATGGTATTATCAATAATATTAGGACTTGTCTTGGGTACAATTCAAGCTACAACTCCTAACTTAACCTTAAAACTATTTAGTGGATTAGATCAAAGTTTGTATGAGGTATCTAGAAAGCTCCTGATTATTATGGGGATGACATTTATTATTAGAGTATTTAATTCCACAGGAATAGTAGGAGTATTAAGAGGTGGAGGAGATACAACTTTTGGAATGATTATAGATATTGGTTCAGTATGGATTGTAGGAGTACCACTTGCCTTTATTGGTGCAATGTTGCTAGATATACCAGTTTATATGGTTTATGCAATAGTATCTATAGAAGAATTGATTAAAGTAATAGTAATTATACCTAGGATTATATCTAAGAAATGGATAAAAAATATTACTTAAAGACAAGAAAATAGTTGAACAATTTATTCCATAAATAAAATTTAAAAAGAGAAGGTGTTGACATGAGTAAATTATACTTTATTAAAAATACAGGATCTGATTATGATAAACTTGGAAAAGATGCTTTGAAACTATTGAAAATAATAGTATCAGAAACCGGACATAGGTTTGAAAAAGAAGTACCTATAAAGGTTCATTTTGGAGAAAAGGGAAACAAAACATTTATTCCGCCAAAATGCTATGATGCAACTATAAATTATCTGAAAGAAAAAGGAGTATCTCCGTTTTATATTGAATCCAATGTGCTATATAGAGGATCAAGGACTACAACAGAGCTTCATCTTGAAACAGCAAAAATTCATGGTTTTACGCAAATTCCAATTATAATTGCTGACGGAGATATTGGAACAGAGTATGATGAAATAGAAATAAATAAAGATTATATTAGTAAGTGTAAAATAGGCAAGGAATATAGAAAATATAAACAATTTATTGTAATGAGCCATTTTAAAGGACATGTAGAAGCAGGATTCGGTGGTTCTTTAAAGCAACTAGGTATGGGATTTGCTTCTAGAGCAGGAAAGATGGAGCAACATTCTGGTATATCACCTGTAGTTAATTCTGAAAAGTGTATCTCTTGCGGCATTTGTGTGAAAAAATGCAACTATGGTGCTATCCAAACAACAGTTACTGCAGAAATAGATGATAGTAAATGTGTTGGTTGTGCAGGGTGTATTGCTGTTTGTCCTCAAGGCGCAATTAAAAATACCTGGGGAGGATCAAATTTTCTTGAGAAACTTTCTGAGTATGCCTATGGGGCATCAAAAGACAAAGATATTATATATATCACATTTGTTCATAATATTACCAAGGAGTGTGACTGTGCTGGAACACATATGAAACCAATTGCAGGCAATATCGGTATTCTTGCGGGAAAGGATCCTGTTGCAATGGATACTGCATGCCTCGATTTAGTTCAGAAAAGTAGCGGAGAAAAACTTTTTGAAAAAGGTAGACCGTCCCTTATACACGCAGAAAAAATAGGAATGGGAACAATGGAGTATGAGCTTGTTGAAGTGAATAATATGTAACAGGATATGAATTTAACTGAATGGTAGTAAAAAGAGTTGCTTCGCAACACCCGCTAGGGGGACCTATGTCCCCCTTCGGCGTAAAAATGCTTTAATAAAGCATTTTTACTGAGCACCCCCCTTAACGGCAAGGACGTTCCGTCCTTTGCAATCCTCGTTTTTTATTATATAGGAAAGGAGAACTTTCCTATATAATAAAAAATGGGACAGTTGAGTATGTCCGCTTAGTTGCGGTAGATCATACTCACTGTCCTATATTTTATTTATTTATTGTTTGCTGCATTAATACCTGCAATTCTTCCGAAAGTATTAACATCAGCTAATGCATTTCCGCCAAGACGGTTGGTTCCATGGATGCCGCCTGTTACTTCACCGGCTGCATAAAGTCCTGGTATAATGTTTCCTGAAGTATCTATAACTTGTGTTTCTGTATTTATTTCAATACCACCCATAGTATGGTGAACGGTTGGCATTCTTGGTCCTGCATAATATGGAGGAGTGTCCATTTTGTGTTGATATAAAGTTCTGCCAAATTCATCAGGTTCGCCGCTTTCAACATGGGCATTAAAATCTTCTACAGCAGCAACTAAATTGTCTGCATTCACTCCTATTTGTTCAGCTAAATCTTCTAATGTATCTGCTTTATAAGCTCTTCCAGCTTCTACTAACTCATCTATAGTTTCATTAAAGTTATTTTTAACATCTCCTGTAGGATAATTATGGCTGTCAAGTACTATCCACAAAAATGCATCTTTTTGTTCAAACAATGCTTTTGTCATATCATCTCTTCGGCCACCTTCATCAACAAATCGGTTACCGTCTTTATTTACAAAGATACGATTTTCAACAGCTTGTTCGATATTACCTGCCAAGCTTCCTGTTTCAGGGTCACCTAATGGTAATAGCTGAATATGCTCCATACCTACAAGGTTAGCACCAACTTCAACTGCCATTTTTATTCCATCACCTGTTGCTCCTGGATGGTTAGTAGATAAAGTATTTGTTAAATCAGCCCAAGCTTTGTTATATTCATTTCTCATTTCAATATTCTTGCTAAATCCACCGGCCGCAATTATAACACCATTATTAGCTTTAACAATAACAGGACCTTCTGGACCTTCAGCTTTAACACCAACTGCTTTGCCATCTTCCATTATAACATTGGTAGCTTCAGTGTTAAGCATTATTTCTATATCAGAATTATTATCTTCAATATAATTCATGTATGTAGAAACGTATCCCGTTCCTAAAGGCATTACTGGTTTATGTGCTCTTGGCCATAATCCACCTAGAACTGTAAATACTTCAGGGTTGAATTCCATTCCTAAACTTTCCAACCATTCTAATGTTGGATAAGCATTTTCAACCAAAACTTTGATTAAATCAGGGTTTCCTACTTTATCCCCGCCTTCATATGTTTGTTGGTAATGTTTTTCTATAGTGTCTTCGATTCCTTGAGGTACTTGTCTTCCTGGATCAGCACAGTTATATGCTGCACCTGAAATTATTGTATTACCTCCAACTTTAGGCATCTTTTCTAATATTATTACTGATGCTCCGTTTTGGTGAGCAGAAACTGCAGCTGATAATCCAGCACCACCAGCTCCTATAATAACAACATCTACTTCTTTTTCAGTTGTTACGAGAGTTTCTTTCTCTGTTGTAACCTTTACTGCTTTTAATGCTTCGATATCTGCACCAGCTTGCTCAAGAGCATTAGCTACTGCCTCAAGAATACCCTCACTTGATACTGTAGCACCAGCTATTGCGTCTATTCCTAAACTTTGATGTTCAACAATACCTGCCGGTATATCTGATAATGCAAGATCACCTACACCAGGAGTTTCATTATGTGACAATACTTTAACATCAGTTATTTCATTTTCTGTTACAATTACTTCTACTTCGATATCTCCATTAATTCCTGCACCTTTTCCGGTATATGTACCAGGAGTGTACAATGCATCAGTTTCTTCTGACGGATCCTCAGTTTTGGCCGGATCTTCACTTGTTGGTTCAGTTGACTGACATCCGATCATTGAAAATAACATTATTAATACTAAAAGTAATGATAGTATTCTTTTGCCTTTTTTCATAACATCCTCCTATTTTTAATTTTATTCCTAATTACCATTATATTTTTAGGTAAACGTTTTGTCAACCTCTCTATTAAAAATAATAAAGACAATTTTACTTTTTTTATGTATAATTGAAGTAAGTGTTTTACAGGAACAAATATAATAATAAAGCGTCATATTATATTATAAGTATATATGCAAAATAAATCGAGGTGAAGTTATGTACATAAAGAAAGGTATAATCACAAGTGTTTTAGTGTTTTTATTAATTAATCTATTTTCTGTGGTATGTAATGCAGATGAAATTCAAGAAAATGAAAAATCCGATAAATTTAAAGTAGTGGAGTATTAAACTAAATTTGGAGAGGTGAATTATGAAAAAAGAATCAGTAGAAAAAATGTGGACAAATTATCTAGAAACATTAGGAGAAAAGCCTAATAATACAAATCGAACATATGAATCATGGTATTTTTGTGACAATAAACAGGATGCTGATGAATTGGCTGAATTAGTTTTTAACGGAACAAAGAAAGCAACAGCATCGCTATATTTGTATTATTCTTCTGAAAACGAAGAGCTTCCAAAAGTAGGTGACTTAAGCATTATCACAAATTGGGAAGGGGAAGCAAAGTGCATTATTAGAACTTCCAATATTGATATTGTTCCATTTAAGAATGTAACTGAAGAATTTGCAGCAACAGAAGGAGAAGGTGACAAATCATTAGAGTATTGGAAAAGATGCCATAAAGACTATTTCTCCAGAGAAATAAAAGAATTAGGCAAAGAATTTAATGAAGATATATTAGTTGTATGTGAAAAATTTGAAGTAGTTTATAAATAAAATAAGTCTGTTATACTCCATAGTATGTGTGACTTTTTATTGTATTATTTATGATTACTTCATTGGGATATCTATATCAAATAAAAGCATGTGCCATATCATTTTTTTATATTATTTCTTTGATAATGGAATATAAGGCTAAAATACAGATTGATTGATGTTTAAACAAGTAGTATAATAATGGAAAAAGTATACATTAATGGGGGTATAGAATTATGAAAAATTTAGTAGTTTATTATTCTTTGAGTGGCAATACTGAGGTCGTTGCACAGGAAATAGCAAAACTTATTGAGGGAGATTTGAAAAGAATAGAATGTATAAAGGAACCAGGGTTTGTATGGGCTGCATTATCTGCTATACTTGGAATAAAGGGAAAAATTAAACCATTAGATTTTTCTGTTGAAGAGTATGACAATGTGTTTGTGGGAGGACCTGTATGGGCAGCTAAAAGTTGTACACCAATTAATACTTTTTTAGATAAAACTGACTTTAAAAATAAGAATGTATATATTTTTTTGACACAGTCTGATGAAAAAACTCCAAGTACAGTATTTGATTCTATGAAAAGCAGAATTCAAAGTGATGGAGGAAATATAGTAGATTGTTTTTTCGTTCAAACACAAATGAAAAGCGTCATTTCTGTTGATACAATCAAAAGACCTATTACCGATTGGATAGACAAATTCAAAGTTAACTTGTTTAATTAATATATAGGGGTTTATATTACTACTGCTGTAAGAAGCCGGAAACTAGCAGAAAATAATAAAGTTGATAAATATTCATCTTGTTGATTATTATGGAAGGAACTACCGAAGCTTAGTATAGAGTGAATTGGAGGAGGTTAAATTGAGTAAATCAGTTATTTTAAGAGAAGTAAAATTGAAAAACGGATATAATTTGATTTTAAAAAAAGCAGAAGTTGAAGATGCACCAAAGATGATTGAATATCTAAATATTATAGGCGGTCAAAGCGATAATCTTCTTTTTGGGAAAAATGAATTTCATTTAAACATAGAACAGGAAAAGGAATATCTTAAAAATTTAAGCAACACTCCTAATACTTTGATGTTGTTGGGATTAATTGATAATAGGTTGGTTAGTACTGCGCAAATCAGTGCTTCTTCAAGAAAAAGAATATCCCATAACAGTGAAATTGCTATTTCAGTACTAAAAGACTACTGGCATATTGGAATAGGAACAGCTGTAATGGAAGAGCTAATTAATTTCGCCAAAAGTACCGCAACTATAAGAAATGTGACATTAGGTGTTAGAAAAGGCAACGATAATGCAATAAAACTATACGAAAAATTAGGCTTCATCAAAGTAGGAGAACATAAAGATTTCTTCAATATTGACGGAAAATTTTATGATGAGATACTAATGGAGATGTACATATAAAGTCAAATAAATAGATCTAGTAATTTTAATGAATACTTTAAAACCGAAGTGGAATAAAGCTTTGGTTTTTTTGTTGACATATACTACGTTTAGTGATATATTATTATTACAGTAAACGTAATACGGAGGAGAAATGAAAGACAATATTCAAGGAGGAGCATTAACTGAAACTACATTATTAATATTACTGGCATTATTTAATCCGAATCATGGTTATGGAATTATGCAGTTTATTGAAGAGAAAACTAATGGGAGAGTTAGACTTGGTCCAGGAACTCTTTATGGTGCGATTAATACTCTTTATAAAAAAAGTTGGATAATTCCATACAATGAAGATGATAGCAGAAAAAAACAGTATATAATAACTGAACTAGGAAAAAAGCAAGTTGTTAGCGAAAATCGACGTTTAGCAGAAATATTAAATTTAGTTGAAATGGCTTTAGGAGGAGAGGGCGACGATGAGAGTATTTAAATATTTTTTTGATTTTGTTGATGGACAAGAACATTGGCTCAATAAAATGAGCCAAAAGGGGTATCGTTTGGTTAAGTGTGGTAAACTAATCTATGAATTTGAAAAGTGCACCCCTAATAAGTATGAATATGCTGTAGAATTGGTTGGTCAAATGTCTGAACAAAAGCGTAGAGAATATCAGGATTTATTTAAAGAATTAGAATATAAGGTTTTCACAAAAAATTTGAACCTTAACTTCTCTATAGGAAAGATTAGGTATAGGCCATGGGGAATTGGAAGTGGTCAGATAACAACATCACCAGGATCATATAATAAAGAATTGTTAATTGTTGAAACACCTAAGACTGAAAAAAAAATCCAAATTCATTCTGATTTAGAAGATAAATTATTAGCGTATCAAAATGTTATAAATGCATTGTTGTATGCAATAATCGCAATGATAGTCTTAATTGTAGTTTCGTTTGTTTATAATAAGCAAGTTATTGTAGAGGTATTATGGGTTATTAGAGTTATATTAATCGTATTTGCTGTTATGTGGATTGTACCGCTTGTAAAATTGACTTTAAAGAAATCCAGGCTAAAAGGAGAAAGTAAGATATCAGAAAGATAAAAAGGATATGATCTAATGATAATATAGTTTTTGAAGAAGAACACTAATATTATTATTTTGTAGGGTATGCATTGTATGCATACCGCGGGACATGCGATGTGTGCCCTACGCGTTATTACTATAAAAAGGTTATTGTAAAATAAGCATAATTCAATGTAGATAGAGAATTTATATAAGTTCTCTATTTTTTGTTTAAAGCATTTTCTCGTGAACGATAGTATATTGAACTGCTTTTTTTGTTAGTAAAATATTTTTAAAATTAAATTATTTATTTATGCAGTAATTTATAAATAAATTGCGTTATAATATATGTACGGAAAGGAGGGGAGGTATGGAAAGGGAGAGCTTGTTAATAAAAGAATCGATAGATGGTAATGAAAAAGCTTTTGCGATTATAGTAAATAATTATAAGAATTATATTTTTGCTATTATATTGAACTTCATAAAGGACTATGGAGAGGCTGAAAATGTTGCTCAAGAAGTTTTTCTACAAATCCATACTTCACTTTCAACCTATAATAGTGAAAATTTTAAGGCTTGGATAGGAAAAATAGCGGCTAATAAATCAATCGATTGGTTAAGAAAAAAAAAGAGTAAATTTCGTGAAGAAGCAGATGAAAATACAATTGATTTAATAGATAATTCAGTATCTAATAATGATAATCCTGAAATATCTTTAGTTGATAAGGAAAGAAAAGAGGTGCTTAAAAGAGCCTTAAGCAATATGCCGGAAATCTATAGAGTGGCTATTGAAAAGTATTATTTTCAGGATAAATCTTATAAGGTAATTGCTAAGGAAGAAGATGTACCTATAAAGACTATAGCATCAAGACTTTATAGAGCAAAGATATTATTAAAAGAGAAATGGAGGGAAGAAAATGAAACATTATGATTACATTGAGTGGCTGTTTTATAAAAATAGAATGTTGTCAAAGGAAAAGTCGGTAGAGATGGAACAACACTTATATAACTGTAATACATGTATGGAAATTTTTTTATCCCTTGTTGATGAAAAAGAAGAAGAAAAAGCCGGTGAAATAATATCTGATGATTTTACATCTAATATAATAAGTAATATTCCAAAGGTAAAACAAGTTAAACAAAAAGGTAGACTGAAAATTAAGCAAGCAAAAAAAGCATTTAATTATCAATTTGGTTATTATGCAGCAGTTGCTAGTGTAACTGTAATTTTAACTTTAGGCGGATTTTATGTTGA
Source organism: Sedimentibacter sp. MB31-C6 (assembly GCF_035934735.1). Lineage (NCBI taxonomy): Bacteria > Bacillati > Bacillota > Tissierellia > Sedimentibacter > Sedimentibacter sp. MB31-C6. The sequence goes on along the minus strand of NZ_CP142396.1, from coordinate 387,031 downwards.
TTTGGTAGATGCAGTTCCAAGGATTTCTGCTTCTATGCAAATTACAGAAAATCGTCAAAACATGATATCTGGGTTTTCAAACAGTATTGACAGTATTGTAGACATTACATCAAGTTTTTTATTAAGTATTGATAATAGTAATATAAATAATAGGAGGACTAATAATGAAAGATAAAAGTAAAATTGTAGCATTTATGTTGTCATTTATACCTGGTTTGGCACATTTATATATTGGATTGAAGGAAAGAGCTTTGATATTTTTTATATTCCTAGTAGTAGGAGTTACAGGAGGGATAGGCTTAGCTATAATAACCTATGCCGAAGTATTTCTGGTGCTTACAATTATAGGCTATCTTTTATTATGGCTTATTGCTTTAATAGATGTATTTTCAAGTTGGAAATATATTGAGATAAAACAGTTGTATAATAGTGCTGAGAAGTTAGAAATACCAGATAAAACATTAAATAAGAAAAGTATTTCATTGGCACTTTCAGTTATACCCGGTGCTGGTCATATGTATCTTGGATATCAAAAAAAAGGCTTAATCATTATGGGGTCCTTCTTCTTTTCTATATTCTTTATGGGGTGGTTAGGAGTATCAATGTTATTATTTTTACTTCCATTAATATGGTTTTATAGTTTCTTTGATGCCATGCATATAGCTGAAGGCTCTCAGGAAGAGATGAAAGACCAAGTGTTGTTACTTCCAAATATAAAGCCTGAATGGATTGGATTTGCATTAATTGGCATAGGTGTATTGATTATAATGGAAAGAGTGTTGTATCCACTGATTGATTATGAAATTCGTAGATATATTCAAACAACTGTAGTGTCTTTAATTTTTATACTTGTAGGTATATATATGCTGATGAAAAATAAAAAAAGTTCATCTTCATATGATGAAACAGAAGAGGAGAATAATGATGAAGATTAAACGAGTAGGAACCATTTCAATGAGTATCATTTTAATAATATTCGGAGTGACTTTATTTTTATCACAAATTAATAAGTTTTCAGCTCTGAACATGGTATTAAACATATGGCCTATGATTTTAATTTTAATAGGTTTGGAAATTTTATGGTATAGATATTTATCTAAGGATAAAGAAATAGTAATAAAATATGATTTGTTTAGTATATTTATTATCTTAGTTATATTACTTATGAATATAGGAATATTTGCAATCAGCGAAAGCGGCTTAACACATAAAATACAAAGTACACTTCTAACTGAAAATTACATTATGGATAAATCTATAAATGAATATGTAATTGATGAAAATATAAATAAGATAATTATTGACGATGCAACTAATATAGTTATCAGAGCAACAGAGGACAATAAAATTAGTGGTGTAAGTAAAATGAATGTTTATGCCGTAAATAAAGAAGAGGCAGATAAATTAGCATCTTTGGACAATATAAGTTATGAAAAGTCTGGAAACACTTTATATATTTACTCAATAAATAATATAAACAATAATTATAGTTATTCAAATATGAGAAGTCTTGATATATTTCTTCCTGATAATATTGATGTAGAGGTAATGAATTGCTATAATCTAGATTTAATATTCAATGATTTTAAGAATCAATGGACCTTTGACAGAGTGGATAATATAAATATTAGACTTGATAAAATATCAGATGTTACGATAAAAGCATTTGTAGATTCTGTAGATTTATTAAGCGGTAACATTAAATGGTCATTTAATAAATTTGGTGAGTATGTAAAAGGTGATGGAACCAAAGTCATAAATATACTTGATAGCAGTAATATAAGAGTAAATGAAGTTTAAAGGTATGCCCTTACAGGGTTAGAGAGAACCACCAGCTGTGAAAGCTGGTGGTTTTCTAGCTTCTACATATCAATGCGTCCCCTACGTTATAGTACTACTTATGATATGTCTCGCCAGCATTTATTTTAAAGGCTCTGTAAATTTGTTCTAATAATATAATTTTAAAAAGTTGGTGGGGAAATGTCATTTTGGAAAAGGATAACTTAAAATTTGATATATCTAATACGTCCTGTGATAAGCCGTTGCTTCCTCCTATTATAAAAGTTATATCAGAGTTTCCGTCTATACCCAATGTATTAATTTTGTCTGCAAGTTCTTCAGAGCTTAGTTGTTTTCCTTTTACATCAAGGACAACAACATAAGAATTCTTAGGAATTTTGTTCAATATTTTATTTCCTTCTTTAATTTTGACTTGTTCAATTTCTGAATGAGAAAAATTTTCATCTGCTCTTTCGTCTTGTATGATTTCTTCTATAAGCTTGCAATATTTTGATAGTCTTTTAGTATATTCTTTTATTGCATCTGAAAAAAATTTCTCTTTTATTTTTCCAACTGAGATTATTGTTAATTTCATTTTAATCCACCTTATTCATTTTATAAAAAACATAGCATAATATAATAATATACTAAATTTATAATTAAAAGCAATAAAATTATTAAGAAACTAAAAAAACGTTTACAAAAAAATCATTGAAGAAAAGATTTAAATATGCTATAATATTTTTACTATCTTTATACAAATTTAATATCGAGGTAAAAAATATGAAACTATTAAATAAAATAATATGTATAGTTTTTTTCATTTGCATAATAAATAGTCAAGTTTATGCACTAGATTCATCGGCAGTTGATATACAAAAAAATATTGAAAATAAATATGGTGTGAATGTAATAGTTTCAGATAATATTAATGAAAATGATTTAATTGAAAGTTTTAAAATACTAGAATGTAGTTTAGAAAAATTCTTTGAAGGTATAATTAAGGAAATAACTGATTATTATTTAACTAAAGGTATAGAAACAAATATTATTATTAAAGAAAAAGAAAATATTATTGATTTAAATGCTAATTATAAATTAACTGATAATTCTATTAATTTGTATATAAATATTTTGACTAACAATTATTTTGGTAAAACTTACTCTACTTCAAGTGATGGAATAGTACACGAATTAGGTCATTTTATAGGCGATTATTTAATTGAAATTTACAGTTATGATAAATTAAAAAGTGATTTTGAATTACTAAATAATGGTTATGAATATGGCAAGTGGGGAAAGGATTATAATAAAGTATTTGTAAATAAACATTCAGCAAACAGTTTGCATGATGATATTGCAGATTTAATATGGTATGTTGAAGTTAAACCAGATGATTTGAGAAATGTTAATTATGGCAAAAAAGAAATAATACATAAAAAGGTAGTATATTTAGCAAATCTCTTTGATGAAACTTTTGATTCAATAAAGGGAGATACAAAACTATGGCTTGAAGCTGTTCCCACTACACCTGATAAATGGGCGCTGGAAACAATTAGTGTTATGACAGAAGAAGGATTAATACCTGACGATTTTGATGGTAAATATGGAGCTTATATAACAAAAGAAGACTTTTATATTTTGTTAATAAAATTGGCAAAGGAAAAATTAGGAGAAGAAGACTTTTACAATAGTTTTGATATGGTGATACCTGAAAAAGGCATTAAGCTTAATCCAATTAATGGAGAAATAGTAATTGAAGATAAAGTAGACAAAATATATAATATAAATTCTACAAAATACGAGGAATATATTTACGACGCATATAAATTTGGATTAATTCAAGAAGATGACGATTTGAATTTAGGAACTCCGATAACAAGATTAGAAGCATCCAAACTTTTAGTTTTAATGATTGATAAACTTGGAATAGATATTTCTAATTATGAAGAGGTCGAATTTTCTGATATTAAAGGTATAAGTGATATAGATAAACCGTATTTGTATTTTGCAGTTAATAAGGAAATAATTAAAGGTGATGGAAATAAACTAACGCCTTATGAATATTGTACTTATCAAGAAGTATATATAATGCTAGATAGGGTATGTGATATTTTATAAAAGTTCATATGATAAAATTATAAATAAAGCAGAGTAGCCTCTGCTTTATTGTTTCTAGCTAAAATTATTGTTCATTTGCTTCATTTTTTATGTTATAATGGTAAAAATAACAAGAGGGTTAGTATAAATGTTGGACTTAAGAAGTTTTGTAATTGGCATTGTTATCATGCTTAAAAAGTACACATGTGTTGATATTACCATATATTCTGAATACAATGAAGAAGATTTTAAAAATGGAATAATGTTATTGCCCTTATTAGGTTTAGTAATAGGTTTTTTCGCATACCTTATTTCTCTATTAAAATTTTTTTATGATGACTTTTTTGTTAGCATACTAATTATTACATATTATATAATAATTACTAAAACAACTAATTTTAAAGATACATATAAAACTTTAAACTATATAATAAAACCAAAAAATCAATCAGAACAAATATCTGGTATAATCGGGATAATAATTTTATGCTTAATTTATTTTACAATTATAAGGCTTGTTCCAATTACATCTTTGATTATAATGCCTGTCGTAGGATATAGTGGGTTAATAATATTAAGTACAGTTTTTAAAAGAAATAAAGAAGGCACTACTATAATGAAATATTGCAGTAAATATCACAAGATAGTAGCTTTTAGCATTTCCTTTATATTGGCTTCACTGTTTAATTATAAATTAGTAATTCCGCTATCAATAACTTATATGGTTTCTGGTGCTATAGTAAGTATAATTGATAAAAAAATAAAGCTTCTTCCTAGTTCAATAGAAGGCTTCATTATAGAAATTATACAAGTAATATTTTTAATTATAACATATCTTATTAAAATATAAAGCTGATAATTTATCAGCTTTAATGATCTATACCGTCTCTTGATAAAACTCCTTGGCTATAATAATGTTTCACTTCGACCATATCAGTTACTAAATCAGCTATATCAATTAACTCTTGAGGTGCATATCTTCCAGTTAACACTACTTCTGTATTAGATGCTTTACTTTCTAATATTTTTATAACATCAGTAACATTGAAAAGTTTAAAATATAAAGCAATAAAAATTTCATCTAATATTATAAGGTCATAATCCCCATTTGAAAGTATTTCATTGCATTCATTTAATCCTTGTTTTGCTGCTTGAATATCTTCATCTTTAGGTAGCTCGTTAATAAAGCATCCTTTGCCATATTGTTTAATAACTAGGTTATCAAAATAACTTTCTAATTTTGTTTCATTATATTTCATATCTTTTACAAATTGTGCAATAAAGACTTTTTTTCCAGATAAAACAGCTCTTGCTGCCAGTCCGAAGGCAGCGGTTGTTTTCCCTTTTCCGTTACCAGTATATATATGAATATAACCCTTTTTCATATTTCACCTCCGATGTTCAGATTTAGCTGAACAAGTTTACTTTTTTATTTAAGATAATAGCCAAAACCTACAGTGCCTTCTCCGCAATGACTTGATATTACACATCCAATAGAATATTCATGAAATTTTGTTATTCCTGTTTTTTCAATTAATTGATTTTTTATTTCATGTCCCTCTTTTTCATTACCAACAGCATAAGCAAGATGTATTTCATCAAATAAAATTTTGTCTTTATCTTTTTCAGCTTCGTCAATCATTATTTTAATTGCCTTTTTTTTACCTCTAGTTTTTTTCCATACATCTAAACCATCAGCAGACATGCTAATAATAGGTTTAATACCTAACATGTTTCCAAAAATTGCTTCTGTACTACTACATCTTCCACCCATATGTAGATAATCCAAAGTATTAATTGTGAAAAATAACTTATAATTTGGTACAATTCTCCTAATTTCTTTTGTTACTTCTTCAGCTGTCATTCCCTTATTGGCAAAATTGTAAGCATTACGTACTAATCCTCCTATTGCGCCACACAAATTTAATGAATCTATAATATGAACTTTATCATTACCAAGATGTTCAGCAGCTAATTTTGCGTTTTGTATGGTTGTAGAAATTTTTGAAGATAATCCTATGTATATAACAGATTTACCATCATCAACAAAAGGTTTAAATTTATTGTAAAAATCTATTGGGGAAGGGGCAGATGTTTTAGGTAATATTTTTCTTTCTTTTACCATTTTAAACATATCAATTGGAGTTATATCAATACCATCTCGAAATGAATCTTCTTCGAAGGTTACAATTAATGGTATTATCCCAACATCCATTCTTTCGATTTCGCTAAAAGGTAAGTCGCAAGTACTATCAGAAAATAATTTTATATTACTCATATATCCCTCCATTTATCCTAATAATATAATTATAATATCATAAACCTTAAATGTACATAAAGAAAATGAAAAGAAATGGAAATATAATTTTTTTTTTGACAAATATATTTTATTGTAGTATAATTTTTAAAACTATGATTAAGATTAGTAATTAGTAAAAAATGTTCTAGAGAGCTGAAAAATGGTGGAATTCAGTACATGAAAACTAATGAATGGACTTAGGAGTTTCTGACTGAAAAAAGTAGGTTTAGACGTATTGTGCGTTAAACAAAAAGTGCCGTAATGGAATTAAGGTGGTACCACGGGTTTTCTCGTCCTTTTGTGGAAGAAAGCTCGTTTTTTTGTTTTAATAAAAATTTTTTGTATTATAAATTAGGAGGTAAAAATGGAGGATAAAAAAGTTATATTTAGTGGAATGCAGCCATCAGGTTCACTAACATTAGGTAATTATTTAGGAGCATTAAAGAACTGGGTTAATCTTCAAAATGAATATGACTGCTATTACTGTGTTGTTAATATGCATGCTATAACTGTTCCAAAGGAGCCAAAAGATTTAAGAAAGAATACCCTTGAGGTGTTAGCTAACTATATAGCAGCAGGTTTAGATCCTGAATTGGTAACATTATTTATTCAATCTCATGTTGCTGCTCATGCAGAGTTGAGCTGGGTATTGAATTGTTTTACTTATTATGGTGAATTGGGACGTATGACTCAATTTAAAGATAAATCAAAGAAAATGGAAAGCAATGCTATAACTGCTGGATTGTTTACATATCCAACACTTATGGTTTCAGACATATTACTTTACCAAACAGACTTAGTTCCAGTAGGTGAAGATCAAAGACAACATCTTGAGTTAACTAGAGATGTCGCACAAAGATTTAATAATCGTTTTAGTGAAACATTTAAAGTACCTGAACCTTTTATATCTAAAGATGGTGCAAAAATTATGAGTCTTCAGGATCCAACTAGTAAAATGTCTAAATCAGATGCTAATGAGAATTCATATATACTTTTAATGGATAAACCTGATGCAATAAGAAGAAAATTAAAAAGAGCAGTAACTGATTCAGAAGGAGTTGTTAGGTATAATGACACTCAACCTGGGGTTAAAAATTTAATCAATATATATTCTAAAATAACTAATAAATCATCACAAGAAATTGTATCAGAATATGAAGGTAAGGGTTATGCAAAGTTTAAAGATGATATTGCAGAAATTATCATAAATGAGTTAAGTCCAATACAAGATAAAATAGATTATTTACTAAAAAATAAAGATTATTTAGAAAAAATTTATATATCTGGTGCAGAGAAGGCAGAGAAAGTAGCAAGAAAGACATTAAGAAAAGTATATAAAAAAGTAGGATTTATTCCAAGATTTTAATTGTTGAATAAATTAGGAGGACATGATGATACTAATAAAAAATGGATTTATAAAGACTATGGCCGGTGAAGATATTGAAAATGGTCAAATTCTTATTGAAGATGGTAAAATTAAAGCTGTAGGTAAAGATATAGAAGTGCCCATTGATGTTGAAATAATTGATGCAAAAGGTTGCCTTGTAACACCTGGTTTAGTTGAAGGACACTGCCACATAGGTATGTGGGAAGAAGGTATTGGCTTTGAAGGTGAAGATGGAAATGAAGATGTGGAGCCTATTACACCACATCTTAGGGCAATTGATGGAATTAATCCAATGGATCAAAGTTTTAAGGATGCTATAGGAGGAGGAGTAACTACTACTGTTACAGGACCAGGAAGTGCTAACGTAATAGGTGGACAGTTCCTTGCTATGAAGACTTATGGCAATAGAGTTGATAAAATGATTATTAAAGATCCTGTAGCTATAAAAATTGCTTTTGGAGAAAACCCTAAAAGAGTGTATAGTGAACAACATAAATCGCCAGTAACAAGAATGGCAGTTGCAGCAATGCTTAGAGAAACTTTGTATGAAGCTAAACAATATATGATAGAAATAGAAGAATCAAAGGATGATCCTGATAAAAGACCAGATTATGATTTAAAGATGGAAGCTTTACTTCCTGTTATGAAAAAAGAAATACCATTAAAGGCTCACGCTCATAGAGCCGATGATATTTTTACTGCATTACGTATTGCAAAAGAATTTGATGTTAATATAACTTTAGATCATTGTACTGAAGGCCATCTTATTGTAGATGAATTAGCAGCAGAAGGTAAGCCGTGTTTAGTTGGACCAACATTAGGATCTAGGTCAAAAGTAGAATTGAAATATAAAAGCTTTGAAACACCTAAAATATTAGTAGATGCAGGAATTAAAATTGCCATAATAACAGATTCAAATGTAATTCCTATAGAATATTTAAGTATGTGCGCTGGGTTGGCAGTTAAGGGTGGGCTGTCAGAAGAAGACGCATGGAAGGCTATAACTATTAATCCAGCAGAAATAATAGGTATTGATGATAGAGTTGGTAGTATAGAGGTTGGTAAAGATGCTGATATAGCAATATTTAGAGGCAATCCTTTAATAGATTTAAACTATGAAACAGAAATGACTATAATCGATGGAAAAGTAGTTTATAGCAATAAGTAAATAATAGAAGAATTTATGTTGTAAATTGTTAGGGGACGCATTTTATGCGTTCCATTTTTGAATTTAATAAAAAATATTAGAATATTTATAAAAAAAACTTGCAAAATATCAAAAAAAAGAATAAACTATCTGAGGTATATGAAAGGATAGGATAATATGAAGAAAGAAATAATTAATATAGCAGTAATAGCACATGTAGATGCAGGTAAGTCCACTTTAGTAGATGCCTTTCTGCAACAAAGTAAAGTATTTAGAGAGAATCAAGAAGTAGTACAACAAATAATGGATTCCAATGACATAGAACGGGAAAGAGGAATAACCATTTATTCAAAGAACTGTTCAGTTATGCATAATGACATTAAAATAAATATAGTAGATACACCTGGACACGCTGACTTTTCATCTGAAGTTGAACGTATTATGAAAACTGTAGATACAGTAATATTATTAGTTGATTCTATAGAGGGACCTATGCCACAAACAAGATTTGTATTGCAGAAGTCTTTAGAAATTGGATTAAAACCGATATTATTAATAAATAAAATTGACAAGAAAAATAATCGAGCTGAAGAAGTAGTTGACATGGTTTTCGATTTATTTGTTGAGTTAAATGCAAATGATGAACAATTAGATTTTCCTATATTATATGGAATAGCAAAAGAGGGAATTGTTCAGTATGAGTTAGACCAACCTAGTGAAAATATTGATCCTTTATTTGAAACTATAATTAAACATGTAGACCCATATCCTAATAGAAATAATGATGATTTACAAACTCAAATTTCATCATTAGGTTATGATGATTATATTGGAAGACTTGGTATTGGTAGAGTGACTGCTGGTACTATTAAAGAAGGTCAAACAGTTTCAGTTGCAAAAGCCGACGGAAGTGTTGAAAAACAAAAAATATCAAATATTTTTGTTTATGAAGGATTAAAACGCATTAGTGTTACTGAAGCTACTAGTGGCGAAATTATTGTAATTTCCGGTATTCCAAACATATCAATAGGTGACACTATATGTAATGAAAATAAAGTTGTTCCAATGGAATCAATTAAAATTGAAGAACCTACATTATCTATGAATTTTTTAATTAATACATCACCTTTTGTTGGATTGTCAGGTAAATATGTTACGACTAGACATTTAAAAGCAAGACTTGAAAAAGAGTTAGAAGTAAATGTTGGGTTAAGAGTTGAACCTTTAGAGAGTGTAGATGGCTATAAAGTTTCAGGAAGGGGAGAACTTCATTTATCAATACTTCTAGAGAATATGAGAAGAGAAGGATATGAAGTATCAGTCTCAAGACCAGAGGTAATATTACATCGGGAAGATGGTGTAGTTAAAGAGCCTATTGAAAGAGTTATAGTGAATGTTCCAGAAGAATATTCTGGATCTGTAATATCAAAGCTTAACTTAAGAAAAGGTATGATGGAATCAATGACTCCAGATGGAAATTATGTAAAAATAGAATATATGGTTCCAACTAGAGGTCTTCTCGGCTATAGAACTGAACTTATAAATGATACTAGAGGCGAAGGAACTATGGTAAGAAGCTTTGATCATTACGATAAATATAAAGGTGAAATACCACAAAGAACAAACGGAGTTCTTGTTTCTAATGATCAAGGGGAAGCTATTGCATATTCTCTCAATAATTTAGAAAGTAGAGGAACTTTATTTATAAGTCCCGGTGAAAAAGTATATGAAGGTATGATTATAGGAATGAATGCTCGTGGGGAGGATATTGTAGTAAATCCTACTAAAGCAAAAAAACAATCTAATACAAGGTCATCTGGGGCAGATGATGCTATAAAGCTTGCACCACCTAGAATTATGACATTAGAAACAGCTTTGGAATTTATAAATGATGATGAACTTGTTGAAGTAACACCTGACAACATTCGAGTAAGAAAAAGATATTTAAGTGAAATAGAAAGAAGAAAACAAGGAAACAGATTAAAAACTAATTAATTGTTGGGGGACGTATTGCATGCTCAATTTGGGATGCATACAATGCATCCCCTACATCAAATATTATTTGGATAATTTAAATTTTCTTCTTTTAGATTACATAGTACTTCATCATAATATTTAGCAGCCTCATATTTAGCCATGTTAAGATTCATATCTAAGTAATTTCCACAGGATTTTGCATCAGCTCCTGGCAAATCACCTTCATAATTTTTAATAAATTCAAACATTTCTTTAATTATATCCACTACATCTTTAGAATCTAAGTTACCTTTAAAAATAACATAAAAACCAGTTCTACATCCCATAGGTCCAAAATATACAGTAAGTTCATCATAAATAGAATGATTTCTAAGGAAAGTTGCTCCTAAATGTTCCATTGCATGAAGTTCAGCTGTATTAATAACAGGTTCTTTATTTGGTTCTTTCATTCGCAAATCAAAAGTAGTTATAATGTTTTCTCCAACTACATCTTTTCTTGAAACATAGATACCTCGTTTTAAATTCAAATGATTTACTTGAAAACTCTCTATTTTTTTCATATTGGTCTCCTTACTATTTATTATATAATTTTACACTGATAAGTCGCAAATGTAAACTACCAAGATTGAAAATCCATTATTTATATGCTATAATAAAATATAATCCAAAAATGGAGGATATAATGAAAGCAAAAGAGTACATGGCTATACTGCAAAAAATTTTGCAGTTAGTTGATGAGGGTGTACACGTTTTAGATAAACATGGAAATACGATAATTTATAATGATTCAATGTCAAAGTTGGAAAAGATGGAAACTAAGGATGTATTAAAAAAACCCTTCAGTGAAGTTTTTGGTAATTTAAACAGCGAAAATAGTACATTACTAAAGGCTTTAGAGACGAGAACAAAGACTACTGAACAAAAACAAACTTATTTAAATAAGGATGGCAGGGAAATCACTACAATAAATACTACTTTTCCAGTAATTATAGATAATGAAATCGTTGCCGCTGCAGAAGTTGCAAAAAATATTACTAAAATACAAGAAATGTCACATAAAATATTAAAACTACAAAATGAAATAGAAAAACCTGCAAAAGCTAAATCTAAAAAAGTTAAAAAGTATAACTTTAATAATATTATTGGACGTAGTAGCAACTTTGTAGAAATTATAGAAAAATCGAAAAAAGCTTCCAAAAATTCAGCTTCGGTATTTATTTATGGTGAGACAGGAACAGGTAAAGAGTTAATAGCACAAAGTATACATTATGAAGGACTTAGAAGGGATAAGCCTTTTATTGCACAAAATTGTGCAGCACTTCCTGAATCTTTATTAGAAGGTTTGCTATTTGGAACAACAAAAGGGGGATTTACAGGAGCCGTTGATAGATCGGGACTTTTTGAACAAGCAAGTGGTGGAACCCTTCTTTTAGATGAAATTAATTCTATGCCTTATGAGTTACAAGGGAAACTTTTAAGGGTATTACAAGAAAATTATATAAGGCGTGTAGGAGGTACTAAGGATATACCAATAGACGTGAGAATAATTACTACTAGCAATGAATCTCCTGAGTATATATTAGAAAATGGAAAGGTTAGGAAGGATTTGTTTTATAGACTAAATATAATTCCTCTTTACATTCCACCACTTAGAGAGAGAAAAGATGATATATTAATTCTTTCTGATATGTTTATCAATAAACATAAAGAGAGATTTGCTAAAAGAGATTTAAAATTAAATGATGAAGCTAAAGAAAAACTTCTTAATTATGATTATCCTGGTAATGTAAGAGAGTTGGAGAATATAATAATGGCTGCAATGAGTATGGCAGATGATGAAGAATATGAGATAACAGTAGAACATTTAAATATACATGAAACTGATAGGTTTAGTTCAGTATATAGTATTAAAGATATTGAAGAAGTAGGAATGGATTCATATTTAAGTAATTTAGAGAAGGATATTATAATTAAAACTTTAGGAGAATATAATTTCAACATAACAAATGCTGCTAGGAAATTAAAAATAAAAAGACAAACATTACAACATAAAATTAAAAAATATAAGATAAGATAAAAAGAGTTGCTTCGCAACACCCGCTAGGGGGACCTATGTCCCCCTTCGGCGTAAAAATGCTTTATTAAAGCATTTTTACTGAGCACCCCCCTTAACGGCAAGGACGTTCCGTCCTTTGCAATCCTCGTTTTTTATTATATAGGAAAGGAGAACTTTCCTATATAATAAAAAATATAAAAAAGCAAAAATATTTGCACAAGCAGCAAATATTTTTGCTTTTTTATAAATATACCGATTTGAATTTTTATTAATAATTAATACTTGTATTAATTATTAAATAGTGGGAAAATTATTTATAGTTCAAAAATGACGGATTAAGGCTTTAAGTAAGAATTTATAAAAATACTTAAATTTAAATGGCATAGTTATTGCTATATATTAATTATAGATATTTATATATAATATAAATCAAAAAATAAAATTTATTTAAATTATGGAGGTATACAAATGCAAAATGTAAAAGTAATTATTTGGGGCTTGGGTGCAATGGGTTCTGGTATGGCAAAAATGCTATTAAAGAAAAAAGGCGTTGAAATTGTAGGTGCTATAGATATAGGTGCTAAACTTGGTAAAAGTATGTATGAGTTAGTTGGAGTTGAAAGAGGCAATAGGGCAGATGTTATAGTCGGAACTCCTGAAGAAGTAATTAAAGAAAGATGCGCTGATGTTTGTTTATGTGTTACAGATTCTTTTACAAGAAATGCTTTTGATAAGTTTAAGTTTGTTTTAGAGAAAAAGATAAATGTAATTTCTAGTGCTGAACAAATGGCCTTCCCACAAGCACAAGAACCTGAATTAGCTAAACAAATCGATGAATTAGCAAAAGCTAATGGAGTATCAATACTTGGAACAGGTATTAATCCTGGTTTAATTATGGACCTTTTAGTAGTAGTTATGACTGGATGTTGTGAATCTATTGATCATGTAGTTTCAAGAAGAGTTAATAGTTTATCACCATTTGGACCTACTGTTATGGAAGAACAAGGTATTGGTTTAGGAGTAGATGAATTCAAAAAACGTGTAGAAGATGGTACAATGGCTGGACACGTTGGTTTTCATGAATCAATTAATATGATAGCTGAAGCAATTGGTTGGAATGTTGATAAGGTTACTCAATCGATGGATCCAATAGTAACTGATGTTGACAGAAAAGCTCCTTATGGATTTGCAAAGGCAGGAGATGTAGCTGGAGTTGCTATGAAAGGTTATGGATATATTGACGGAGAAGTTAAAATAGAAATGGATCATCCACAACAAATTGAACCAGAACAAGTAGGTGTAAATACTGGTGATTACGTAATAATAAAAGGAACTCCAGATATTAATATGGTTAACTCACCAGAGGTGCCAGGTGGAATTGGAACAATAGCAATGGTTGTAAATATGATACCTCAAATAATAAATGCTAAAGCAGGATTACAAACTATGATTTCATTACCAGTACCAAGGGCAATAATGGGTGACATGAGAGATAGAATTGATCCTGAATGTAAAATAGTTAAATAAATTTGTGATGAGAGACTTAGAGATTGTGTGATAATAGAAAATATGAAAAATTCAATAAAATAGTAAGGAAGTGTAATAATGATTAAAAAAGGTGAATGGGTTTTAATTCATAGAATAGTTATGGAGCCATCAGCAAGAGCACCTCAAGTACCCGACGATACAAAAAGAGTACCGTTAGAGTTGTGGGTAAAAGGATATTTGCAGGAAGATGCAAATATTGGAGATGAAGTTACAGTTTTAACGAGAACAAAACGTATAGAAAAAGGTAAGTTGTTAGAAGTAAATCCATACTATAAACATGATTTTGGTAAATTTGTTCCAGAACTATTAAAAGTAAACGAACAAGTAAGAGATATATTGTTTGGAGGTGCTGATAATGAGTAAAGATATGAGTTATGCAGCAGTCAATGAAAGAAAATCAGAAATAATGAAACAATCAACTAAAATTGACTTCTCTAAATTTGAAAGTGGATCAATAGCTTTTGATTATGAAAAAATGATGAAAGAAGCAGGTTATACACTAGAAGAAATACAACAGATACAAGGACAAACAGGAGTAGGAAATACTCCAATCTTAGAACTAAGAAATTTAACAGCTTTAGCAAGAAAATGCGCAGCTCCAGGAAAAGGAGCAAGAATATTTATAAAAGATGAAGCTTCAAATCCATCAGGAAGTTTTAAAGCAAGAAGAGCAGCAACAGCTGTATATCATGCAAAGAAACTAGGTTACAAAGGTGTAATTGCAGCAACAAGCGGTAATTATGGTGCAGCAGTTGCATCCCAGGCAGCTATAGCAGGGTTAAAATGTATAGTAGTTCAAGAATGTTATGATTCAAGAGGTGTAGGTCAGCCAGAAATAATTGAAAAAGCAAGAAAATGTGAAGCATTAGGGGCAGAAGTAGTACAATTATCTGTTGGACCTGAATTATTCTATTCATTTTTAGTATTATTAGAAGAAACAGGTTACTTTAATGCATCACTATATACACCATTTGGTATAGCAGGCGTTGAAACATTAGGATATGAAATTGCAATGCAATTCAGAGAAAAATATGGAAAAGATCCAGATGTAGTAATGGCTACAAATGCAGGTGGAGGAAACTTAACAGGAACAGCAAGAGGACTTAGAAAAGCCGGAGCTGAAACTAAGATAGTAGGAGCTAGTGTAGATTTGTCAGGATTACATATGGCTTCAGATATACAGTTCAATAAAAAATCATTTACAACTGGACATACAGGATTTGGAATGCCATTTTCAACATGGCCAGATAGATCGGATGTTCCACGATCTGCAGCAAGACCATTAAGATATATGGATAGATATTTGACTATACATCAAGGAGAAGTGTTTTATATAACAGAAGCATTAGCGAGTCTTGAAGGATTAGAAAAAGGTCCAGCAGGAAATACAGCATTAACAGCAGCATTCTCTTTAGCACAAGAAATGGATGAAGATCAAATGATTGTTGTACAAGAAACAGAGTATACAGGAGCAGGAAAGCACATTCAACCTCAATTATCATTTGCGAGAGAAAATGGTATAGAAATATTATTTGGTGATCCAAAGGATGAAGTACCAGGTAAAAATATTATTTTACCATCGCATCCTTCTAAGATAAAAGCACAAGATGCAGATTTAGATCATATGAGAAAATCATTAATTAAGAATGCTATAAAAACGTACAATGTAACTCCAACAGCAGAAGATTTAGAATTTTTAGCTGTTGAAACTAAAACAAATGTTGATTATGTAAAAAATGTTATAGCTTCTTTATAATAAAGAATAAAAAATATAAAATAACGGAGGAGTAAATATGAAAAGAGCTGACGATTTTGAACAAAGAAGAACTCATTTAGCTAATCTTACAGATGAACAATTATATGAGAAGTTTTGGAATTTAGCAGAACAAATAGTTGACCCTCTTCTAGAATTAGGAAGAAAAAATACAACACCATCTGTGGAAAGAAGTATTTTATTAAGGATGGGATTTTCTAGTCTTGAAGTTAAACCAATTGTAGAAGGTGTTATGAATAAAGGTTTAATGGGCAAAGGTGCTGGTAATGTTGTATGGAAATTATCACAAAAACTCGGTGTTTCTGTACGTGAAGCTGGTTTGGAATTGGCTAATGGTAGACACTGGGACGATGTAGATACATTATTTTAAGGAGGGTATTTAGATGAAATTAGATCCTAACAAAAAGATAGATATAAAAGAACTATTAAAAGATTTAGATAAATATGAACCTAGAAGACGTAACTGGACATGGAGAGAAGGAAGTAATGAACCAAGAAACATAGGTGATTTTGAATATCATGAAGCTTCAGAAGCACTTGAGAATTCTGTTCCTTTACCTGGAAGCAGAGGTTTTGGATATATAGACCCACAACCAGATTGTGTTATTACTACTGAAATAGCTTCAGGTAGATTTGAAGATGATATAAGAAGAATGCGTATGGCTGCTTGGCATGGAGCTGATCACATAATGGTTATTAGAACAGCAGGACAGTCACATATAGATTCATTGCTTGAAGGTACAAACCAAGGTATTGGTGGTATAATGGTTACTAGAAAGCAAGTAAGAGCAAGCAGAAAGGCGTTAGACTTAATAGAAGATGAAGTTGGTCGTCCTATTAATTTCCATTCTTATATTTCAGGAGTAGCAGGACCAGATATAGCTGTTATGTTTGCTGAAGAAGGAGTAAATGGAGCTCATCAAGATCCTCAATACAATATATTATATAGAAATATTAATATGGTTAGAAGTTTTGTTGACGCTTGTGAAGCTAAAAAAGTTATGGCTTGGGCTGGAATGCTTCAAATTGATGGTGCACATAATGCAAATGCTACAGCAATGCAAGCATGGAAAGTAATGCCAGAATTAATGGTACAGCATGCAATTAATAGTATATTCTCAAGAAAAATTGGAATTAAACCAGAAAATATTGCGTTATCAACTGTACCTCCTACTGCACCTCCAGCGCCATGTATGAGGCTTGATATGCCATATGCAGTTGCTTTACGTGATTTATTTAGAGAATATAAAATGAGAGCTCAACAAAATACTAAGTATATGGAATCTGATACTAGAGAAGCAGCTGTTACTCATACTTTGAATATGGTTATTTCAAGATTGACAAGTGCTGATATTCAATCTACTATAACTCCTGATGAAGGAAGAAATGTTCCATGGCATTACAATAATATTGCAGGTGTAATGACAGCTAAGCAAGCTTTGACTGGAATGGATGGATTTAGAGAATTAGTTAAGTTAGATAGAGATGGTGTACTTGGTAAAGATGTACGTGAATTAAAAGAAAGAGCAATATTGTTCATGGAAGAAATGATTGAAGTAGGTGGCTACTTTAAAGCTGTTGAACAAGGATTCTTTGTAGATAGTGGTAAATATCCAGAAAGAAATGGAGATGGTATCGCAAGAGAAATTGAAGGCGGTATTGGATATGGATTTATTTATGAAAGAGATGAAGACTATTTCGCTCCTGTATCTGTACATTATGGATATAACAAAGTTCCAACACAATTTACTAAAGCTAGTGATGCAATAGGTGGAGATACATTTGAAGATCATTCAAAGATAATTTATATCGATGAATTAGATGAAAATGATAATGTAAACAATAGACTTGAAGAAGCAAATAAATATTATGATTCAAATCTTGTAAAACCTGAAGTTGAATGGAGAGCTGATGGAACAGTATTACTTTCAATTTTCTTACCTGTAGATGAAAGAACAGCAGAATTTGCTGGAATTAAATGTGGTGAGAAAATGGGACTAGAAGATGTAACAGTTGTTCACAAACAAGTAATGCATCCTTCGGAAGGAACTTATGTAGAAATAAAAGGAAGAGTTAATTTTGATATCGATGTAAATGAGTTAATTATACCAGAAAAAATAGAAGTGCTTTCTGAAGCTGAAATTAGAAAGGATATTCAAGATAAATCAATGTTTGTTGTAGCTGCAACTGTAGGAGAAGATGAACACTCAGTTGGATTGAAAGAAACATTAGATATCAAACATGGTGGTATAGAAGGTTTTGGTATTAAGTATGAATATCTTGGAACTTCTTGTCCAGTTGAAAAATTAGTAGATGCTGCTATTGAAACAAATGCAGATGCTATTTTAGTAAGTACAATAATAACTCATGATGATGTTCATGTAAAAAATATGAAAAAAATTAATAATCTTTGTATCGAAAAAGGTATAAGAGATAAAGTTATGATAATTTGCGGTGGAACTCAAGTAAGTAATGAAATTGCTGTTGAAGCTGGCCTTGACGCTGGTTTTGGAAGAGGAAGTCATGGTATTGATGTAGCAAGTTTCTTAGTTAAAAGAAGAAGGGAAATGAATAAATAGTGAAAATTGACGTATTGGTAGCTGAAATTGGAAGTACCACTACAGTAGTCAATGCATTCAATGGAATAGGCACTCCCAGTCCAGTTTTTGCTGGACAGGGGCAGGCGCCTACCACTGTCTTAAATGGTGATGTTACGGTAGGGCTCAATGGTGCTATAAACAGTTTAAAGGAAAATCTTAAAGCTGATAATATAACATGGGATGATATGCTGGCTACAAGTAGTGCTGCAGGCGGGTTAAAAATGACTGTCCATGGTCTTGTATATGATATGACTGTTCGTGCTGCAAAAGAAGCAGCTCTTGGTGCAGGAGGTATTATTAAAATGATAACCTCTGGTAAATTGAGAAGAACAGATTTGAAAAAGATACAAGAGATTAATCCAAATATTATGCTTGTTGCTGGTGGTGTTGATTATGGTGAAAGAGATACAGCTCTATACAATTTGGAAATGATACTTTCCATGGGATTAAAAATTCCTATTATTTATGCCGGTAACATTGAAAATCAGGAAGAAGTAAAGTTGATGTGCGAAGAAGCAGAGAATCAAGTTTATATAGTTGAAAATGTATATCCTAAAATTGACACTCTTGTTGTAGAACCCACAAGGAAAATAATTCAAGATGCTTTTGAAGAACATATTATACATGCTCCTGGAATGTCAAAGGTACGAGATTTAGTTAAAGGGCCTATTATTCCTACGCCAGGTGCAGTAATGGAAGCAGCAAAAGTCTTAAAAGAAGACTTAGGTGATTTAATTATATTTGATGTTGGTGGAGCTACTACAGACGTTCATTCTGTAACTCAAGGTTCTGAAGAGATTAACTCAATTTTAATAAGTCCAGAACCCATTGCTAAAAGAACAGTTGAAGGAGACTTAGGTGTTTACGTTAATGTAAACCATGTTGTTGAAAAGATTGGAATAGATAATTTGACAAAAGAATTTCCTGATGTAAACGAATTATTAGCAAATTATAAACCAATACCTATTAATGATAGGGAAAAAGAGTTTGTTGAAATACTTACAAAAGAAGCTGTGCTTACATCTTTGGAAAGACATGCAGGACATTTACGCTACTTTTATACAGCATCAGGGAAGAAGACTGTTGCAGAAGGAAAGGATTTAACAGCTATAAAGTTTATTATAGGAACAGGTGGAGCTCTTACAAGATTACCTGGGAATAAAAGAATATTAGAAGAAGTTAAAGTTCATGGAAAAGAGCAGGAACTGTATCCAACAGAAACTGCTAAAGTATTGATTGATGAAGATTATATCTTTTCTTCTTTAGGTGTTCTTTCTAAAAGTTATCCTTCAGATGCACTTCTTTTGATGAAGAAAAGCTTAAGAATTATATAAGGAGAAAGTCATGTTTCCAAGATTAGTAATTGATTTAAATAAAATTAAAAACAACCTGGATAAAATAACTGAGATTGTTAAGGGCGCAGGGTGCTCTCTTATGATAGTGACAAAAGGATACTGTGCTGATCTTGAAATTTATAAAATACTAGAAGATTCTAAAATAGATTATTTGGCTGATTCACGCATTCAAAATCTTAAAAATTATGTGAATTCAAAAAAAGAAAAGGTATTATTAAGGCTGCCTATGGGGTCTGAAGCAGATGATGTTGTTCGTTTTGCAGACATATCATTGAATTCTGAAATTAAAACAATTCAAAAACTAAATGATGCAGCAGAGCGACAAGGGAAAAAGCATAAAGTATTGCTTATGATAGATTTAGGAGACTTAAGAGAAGGTATATTCTATAAAAATGAAGATGAAATCTATCAAACAGTTGAAGAAATACTTAAGTTTAATAATATTGATTTTTTTGGACTTGGTGTTAATTTAACATGTTATGGTGCTGTTATTCCTAAAAATGAAAATTTATCAGTATTAGTTGATACTGCACATAAAATTGAGAAAAGATTTAATGTTAAGTTAGAAATGATTTCTGGCGGTAATTCAAGTTCTGTTTATTTAATTGAAAGAAATGAATTACCAAAGGAAATAAACAATTTAAGAGTAGGTGAGGCATTTTTATTAGGTAATGAAACTGCTTACAGTAATATGCTGGAAGGATTCTGCGATGATGCTTTTGTGTTAGAAGCAGAGATTATCGAACTTAAAGAAAAACAATCAGTTCCTATTGGTGAAACAGGAGTTGATGCCTTTGGGAATAAACCTGTATATGAAGACAGAGGAATAATAAAAAGGGCCATAATAGCAGTAGGTAGACAGGATATAGATTCTGACAACCTGCATCCTATAGACTCTAAAATTGATATACTAGGTGCTAGTTCAGACCACTTGATATTGGACGTTACTGAATCTGATAAAAATTATAAAGTTGGAGATATAGTAAACTTTAAGCTTAGTTATTCTAGTTTATTGAGAGCCACAACAAGTAGTTATGTAGATAAAAAATATATATAAAAGAAAAAATATAAAGGGTGTAAACATAGTTTGCACCCTTTATAGATTCTTTACTTACTGACTTACTTCTTCAATTGATTTTGCTATATTATGTGTTATAGGCTTCCATTCAATCTTCTTAAATAATGCTACTATTGAAATAGGAACATAAGTGAATATGAAAAATGGAAATGTAAACACATATTTTATTTTCTTTATAGGTGTTGTATTTATTTTATTCCATTCAGTTATTGTAGTTAAAAGCCCTAACATAAAAAATACTAAATAAGAATTTACAGAAGACATAATAATGGCATTTGTTGTTTCCTTTACAATAATTGTAGAGGTTCCGATATTTAACATACCAATAGTTAATAATGTCAAATTTACAGCAACACTAAATAATGATAGAAAAAGAGCTGGCATTATTGTCATAAGCATGTCAAAGCAACAAAAGCTTTTTTTAAATATAATGCACTTTACTAAATCTTTACCATATTTACCAAACACCTGATAAAATCCTTTAGCCCAACGTAATCGCTGGTTCCAAGATTGTTCAAAAATATATGGTTGTTCATCATATAATACTGCATCACCACAATATCCAATAGTTTCTCCTTGTATAGCACAATCAATAGAAAATTCGATATCTTCAGTTAATAAGTGATGTTTCCATCCGTTGTTTTTCTTAATTATATCATTATGAACTAAAAATCCAGTTCCTGATATTGCACATCCAGTTTTTAGTAACATCCTTGAATTATTTAAATACTTTGCTTCTCTTAAAAACCATAATGAGTACCCAGCGGATAGCCAATTTGTATCATAGTTTTTAGAGTTTCTGTAACTTGTTACAACTTTATAACCATTGTCAAATACTTTGTTCATTTCAGCTATGTAATTTTCATCTAACAAATTATCAGCATCAAAAACAAAATACCCATCATAGTGTTTATCGTTATTCATAATAGCTTTAAAAGCATAATCTAAAGCGTATCCCTTACCAACTTTATTTTTGTTAAACCTTTCAAATACAAAAGCACCTGCACTTCTAGCAATATTAGCAGTATTATCTGTACAATTATCTGCTATAACATATATATCAATTAAAGATGCCGGATATTTTTGCTTTTTTATACTATTAATTAATTGCCCTATAACGGCACTTTCATTTCTTGCAGCTATTACTGCAGCATATTTATGATTTTCCTTAGAAATGTAGTCATTACCCTTATTAAATAATGAAATTGGTATATAATATATTTGATATAAGTAAAATCCTGTAAACAATAAAAATATAGTTAAATTAAATAAACTAATAAATGATAACAAATCAATTACCTCCATTCAGTCAAATAAACTTCTTTATGCTTGTAATATAGCATTTTTGTTAATTATATCAATTAATTAATTCTTAACATTACTTTAATTTTGGTGAAAACGATTTTTATATTTTACATTTAAAGATTAATAGAAATATTATTAGTATTCCACTATTTTTACTGTTTATGCTTATTGAGAAAGATAGTAATAAATTCAGCAACAAATTTTTAAAAAGTGAGAATTTTCAGAGCTGGGTTTAAAAGAATTTTCTTGACATTAAAAAACAGTTATGATAGAGTTTAATTACTCAATTGAGAAATCATAACAATGAATACAAGAATTTGAAAATTAAATAATAAAAATTATAGGTTTATATGATTAAAAGGGAAAGCGGTTAAAATCCGCTGCAGCCCCCGCTACTGTAATTGGAACGAAATCAAAGTATACCACTGGAGCACTTTCTGGGAAGGTTTTGAGAGTAGGTTAATCCATAAGTCAGGAGACCTGCCTATGAATTTTATGAATAAGTCTTCGGTGGGAAGTTATTATTTTTATGTTTATTCAGCATATTAACCATAGCCGTACGGCTATGGTTTTTTTATTTATATGAAGATTTTGTTTAGTTAAAAAATGATATTAATTGTTTGGAGAAGAAAATGAAAAAAACTAAATTTTTAGCATTATTAATTATAGCTTTAATGCTAATTACATTAATCACAGGGTGTAGCAAGGATAATTCAAATGAAGCTATTCCTGAAACTTCAGCACCTAGTACAGAAGAAAGCAACAAAGAAGAAAACAATACAACAGAAACACCAGCAAATAATGAAGTTGTTTCTGAATATGGAGTTACTATAAATGAAGAATATGTTACTTTCGAAGATTATACAGGAGAAATGGTATCTATTAAAAAGAATCCTGAAAGAGTAGTATGCTTATACAATTCGTACTTAGATATTTATTATAGTTGTGGTGGAGAAGTTGTAGGAAGAGTAGAAGAATCAGAAGAAAAACCAGTTGAAGAATCTCTAAAAGCTGAAGTAGTTGGAACATCAGGAGCTCCAAGTTTAGAAAAAGTATTAGCACTTCAGCCTGAATTAGTAATCATGACAAGTGGATTTAGTGGACAAACAGAAATGATTCCTACATTAAAAGAAAATAATATACAAGTTATAGCAATTAAGAATGATTACTTAGAGGATTATTATAAATCAGTAAGGTTATTCACTGCAATTACTGGAAGAGAAGATTTGTATAAAGAACAAATGGATAAAGTAAAAAAAGGTGTTGATGAAATAGTTGAAAAAGCACCAACAGATGAAAATTATAAAGTTCTTATATTGTTTGCATCAGCTAAAAGTCTTACTGTAAGAAATTCTGAATCAATGGTTGGTGAAATGTTAAAAGATTTAAATACAATTAACATATCAGATACACAAACAGATCCATCAAATGCTAAGGTATTTAGTATGGAAAAAATAATTCAAGAAGACCCAGATTTTATATTTGTACAAACTATGGGAAGTGACCATGAAAAAATAATGGAAAGATTAAAAACTGATGCACAAGATAATCCAGCATGGGCTTCTTTAAAAGCAGTAAAGAATGATAAATATATAGTTTTACCAAAGGATTTATATATGTATAAGCCAAATGATAGATATCCAGAGGCGTACCAAGGTTTAGCTGAGATTCTTTATCCAGAGGTATATAAATAAAAGTAATTAAGGAGATTAGGCATAATGAATAGCAGCAATACAAAGCAGGAAGGCATCAAGAAAAAGCTTATATTATTAATCTTTATAATTATAGCTGTGTTGAGTTTTTTTATAAGTATCGGCAACGGAGCCGTCAAGATATCATTTAAAGAAATATTAAATGCAGTTTTATTTGAAGAAGCTACTGTGAATTATCAAATAATATGGAATGTTAGATTACCAAGAACTATTGTTGCAGCATTGGTAGGAACATGTCTTGCTTTATCAGGGGCGATATTACAAGGTGTGATGAGAAACCCCTTGGCAGGACCAAATATTATCGGAGTTTCTGCAGGTGCAGGTCTTTTAACTTTGATTGTGCTTATAATTTTTCCTAGTTATTACTTTTTAGCTCCTGCAGGAGCATTTGTGGGAGCTTTATTAGCTACTCTTCTAATTTATTTTCTTGCATGGAAAGAAGGAGTAGTTCCAATGAGACTTATATTAGCTGGGGTAGCAGTTTCATCACTTTTAGGGGCAGGAACTAATGCTATTATGACATTTTATCCAGATAAGGTTTCAGGAATAATTGGATTTATGGTTGGAGGATTATCTGCTACTAATTGGAAACATGTATCGACAATATTTCCATATGCTACTATTGGTATAATATTATTGTTATTTATACCCAATAAATTAAATATACTTATGTTAGGTGATGAGGTTGCAACTGGACTCGGAATAAATGTAGAGAAAACAAGATTTTTATTTATTATAATTTCTTCTTTACTCGCAGGGGCAGCGGTGAGTGTAGCAGGACTACTAGGATTTGTTGGACTGATTGTGCCACATATTACGAGGCTGTTTATCGGATCAGATTATAGGTATTTATTGCCTGCAACAATTTTTACAGGTTCTAGCATAGTAGTTATTTGTGATACCATATCGAGGGTAATTTTTGCCCCTATGGAAATACCTGTTGGAATTATAATGTCAGCATTAGGAGCACCGTTTTTTCTATATTTGCTTAGAAGAAGGGAGAAGAATTAAAATGGAATTAACAGTAAAGAACTTAGATGTTAAATATACTGATAAAAAAATAGTTAAGGATGTTAGTTTCCACATTAATACTGGTGAAATTGCTACAATAATAGGTCCAAATGGTTCTGGAAAATCTACGTTAATAAAAGCGGTTAGCAGATGTTTGAAAATATCTCGTGGTGATATTTTTTTAGATAAAATTAATATAAAAGAGAAAAAAACAAAGGATATAGCTCAAGAACTAGCAGTTTTGCCACAAGTAAAAAATGTATCTTCTGATATTTCAATAGAGGAATTAGTTTCTTATGGTAGATATCCTCATATTAAATTTGGTAAAAGGTTAGGGAAAGAAGATAAAGATATTATAGATTGGGCATTAGAGAAAACAGGGTTACAGGATATGAGAAAAAGGTTTGTTATAACACTTTCTGGCGGGGAGCGTCAGAGGGCTTGGATTGCTATGTCATTGGCACAAAAGCCTAAAATTTTAATATTAGATGAACCTACAACTTTTTTAGATATATCTTACCAGTTGGAAGTTTTAGAATTAATTAAAGAATTAAATGAAACATTAGGTCTTACTGTTGTTATGGTTTTACATGATTTAAATCAAGCCGCTAGGTATTCTGATAAAATATTAGTTATAAATAATGGTGAGTTATGTGATTTTGGTGAACCAGAAAATGTGATTAGCAGTTGTTTGTTGAAAGATATTTTTAGGATAGATGCAGACATATATGATGATAAAATTAATAATTGTCCGTTCTTTATACCTAGAAAAACTATAGCATAATATATAGCAAGTGCTTAGTTGATTTCTAAGTTATATTAAAATTTAATTTGAATAATAAAAACTGCCATTGGGGCAGATTTTTTTAAAGTAGTTTCTTTTTTAGTATATTAAGAAATTATAATCTGAGTTTGGAGGAACAAAAATTGTTAGTTATTAAAAATCTAACTAAAAAATACAATGATTTAATTGCAGTTAATAATTTAAATTTAAAAATTAATAAAGGGGAGTTTTTTGGACTTTTAGGTCCAAATGGAGCGGGTAAAACAACAACTATTAGAATGATAAGCACATTAACTCCAAAAACATCTGGAGATATTATTATTAATGATAAAAGTATGGATAGAAATTTAAAAGAAGTAAAAATGAAAATAGGAGTTGTACCACAAGGCAACAATTTAGATGTAGAAATGACAGCATGGGAGAATCTCGAGCTAAATGGCAGGATTTACAACATACCTAAAGATATTAGAAGAAAAAGAATAAATGAACTTTTAGATTTTA
Organism: Sedimentibacter sp. MB31-C6; assembly: GCF_035934735.1. Lineage (NCBI taxonomy): Bacteria > Bacillati > Bacillota > Tissierellia > Sedimentibacter > Sedimentibacter sp. MB31-C6. Next base: position 360,618 of record NZ_CP142396.1, on the reverse strand, counting down.
TAGAATTAAGTGATAGAGCTGATAAGCTTGTTAATGAGTTTTCAGGAGGAATGAAAAGAAAACTAATGATTACAAGAGCACTTATGCATAATCCTGAATTACTTCTTTTAGATGAACCAACGGTTGGACTTGATGCAGCAGCGAGACGTAAAATGTGGGATTTGTTAAAAAGGTTGAAGGAAGATGGATTGACAGTATTATTAACTACACATTATATAGAAGAGGCAGAAGTTTTGTGTGATAGAGTTGGGCTTATAGATGAAGGGAAGCTAATTCGGTTAGATTGCCCTAAAAGTTTAATTGAAGGGGTTGGCAAATATACCGTTGAATATTATGAAAATGGAACAACAAAAAGCGAATTCTTTCAGAAAAAAGAAGAAGCAGCTTCTTTTGCGGATACTTTAACAGGAAGTATAAATATTAGACCATCTAATTTGGAAGATGTGTTTATAAAATTGACTAATAAAAGGGTGGGTGAATAATGTCAGCTTTTTTAAGTATTTTATGGCAAGAATATGTGCTATTTAAAAGAAAATTTTGGACTATAACCTTAGCTTCCATGGTTTCACCAATATTATATTTAATTGCTTTTGGTTGGGGGCTGGGTGGAGGAGTAACCGTAGAAGGTCAATCATATATTAAATTTATTATTCCTGGTATTGTTGCATTGACTACAATGTCATCAAGCTATAACAATACAGCAACATCAGTAAATGTATCTAGAATTTTTTATAAAACATTTGAATCATTTATGATAGCACCCATTACTTTGACTTCCTATGCCTTGGGCAAAATTGTTTCAGGTGCATTAATGGGAATATATTCAGCTTTTCTAATAATTTTTTTGACATTAATATGTGGTATTGAATTAGAATTATCATTATATTTTGTTCTCATTGTCATTCTTAATTGTTTAGTTTTTGCTGCTATTGGATTTGCAGCTGGAATATTAATAAATTCTCATCGAACATTGTCTAAATTTTCAAGCTTTGTAATAACTCCAATGTCGTTTTTATGTGGAACATTTTTTTCCTTAAACAAAATGCCAGGCGTAATGAAAGGTGTTATATGGATATTACCACTTACCCATACAAGTTTAGGTTTAAGAAGCAACGGTGAAGAGATAACAAATTTAATTATTCATCCTCTAATATTAGTGTGTTATTTTTTAATAGTATTTGTTATAGGTATAAGAGGATGTAAAAAAGCTGAATAAAGTTATATCAAGCAATATCGAGTGATAAGGAAAGGAGTTATTATAAATGAAAAGTACAAATGCAATATATCCATTTACGGCAATAGTTGGACAAGAAAATATGAAAAAAGCATTGATATACAATGTTATAAATCCTTCTTTGGGAGGAGTTTTAATCAGAGGTGAAAAAGGAACAGCTAAATCAACTGCAGTTAGAGCATTAGCTGAGCTTTTACCCCAAAAATCTATTGTTGAAGGATGTGTTTTTGGATGTGATCCATATGATAAAAGCAGTATGTGTACAGAATGTATGGAAAAAATTAATAATGGTATAACACTAAATTCAACAAATAGTAAAATGAAAGTTATAGATTTACCCATAAGTGCTACAGAGGATAGAGTAGTAGGTACGTTAGATATTGAACATGCAATAAAAAATGGTGAGAAGAAATTTGAACCAGGTATTTTAGCATATGCAAATAGAAATATATTATATGTGGATGAAGTGAATTTGCTTGATGACCATGTAGTAGATATTTTATTAGATTCAGCAGCCATGGGTGTAAATACAGTGGAAAGAGAAGGTGTATCGTTTTGTCATCCTGCCAAATTCATTTTAGTGGGAACAATGAATCCGGAGGAAGGCGACTTAAGACCACAGCTATTAGATAGATTTGGAATGGTCGTAGATGTGGTAGGAGAGAGAGAAACAGAAAAAAGAGTAGAAGTTATAAAAAGAAGGCTCAAATATGAAATGGATAGTTCAGTTTTCATAAAAAACTACATAGAAGAACAAAATCAATTAACGGATAAAATATTAAATGCACAAAAGATGCTTAGACTAGTTAAAATAAGTGATAAAGTACTTGAAATGGCCGCTACAATTAGTATAAAAATGGAAGTAGACGGACATAGAGCAGATATAAGTATTATAAAAACTGCAATGACTATAGCAGCCTTTGATGGTAGAGATGAAATAAATAATAGAGATATGATAGAAGCAGCAGAATTGACACTCCCACACAGAATGAGACGAAGACCATTCGAGGAAGGTTTATTAGATTTTTCTAAAGTTGAAGAAATAATAAATTGCATAGCCGAGTTGTAGAATAGGGGTGATTATAAAATGGAAAAAACTTATGTATTTCCTTTTGTAGCAGTTATTGGCCAGGAAAAAATAAAAAGAGCTCTAATATTAAATTTAATAAATCCTTTAATTGGCGGAGTTTTAATAAGTGGCGAAAAAGGTAATGCAAAATCTACATTAGTTAGAGGTTTAGCAGAGTTAATGCATTCATTAAAAGTAGTTGAAATACCACTAAATGTAACCGAAGATAGATTGATAGGAACAATTGACATTCAAAAAACAATCATAAATGGTGAAATAAATTATGAAGCAGGTATTTTGAAAAGAGCAGATGGCAACTTTTTATATGTTGATGAAGTTAATTTATTGAGTGAAAATATTGTAAACAGCTTATTAGATGTATCATCATCTAAAATAAACTATGTTGAAAGGGAAGGAATATCATATTCGCATAAATCTAATTTTGTTTTAGTTGGAACTATGAATCCAGAAGAGGGAAATTTGAGGTCACAGTTTTTAGATAGATTTGGATTGTATGTTGATGTTAAGGGAATACAGGTCATAGAAGATAGAAAAGAAATAATAAAAAGAAGATTAGAATACGATAATAATCCAGTTAAATATATAGAAAAATGGCAAGAAGAATCGAATAAGCTTTATGATAGAATAATATGTGCGAAGAACTGTCTTGAAAGAATTGAAGTATCAGTAAGTTCAATGGAATTAGCAGCAGAATTATCCGTAAAATCTAATTGTCAGGGACATAGAGCAGAGATAATAATTATAGAAACTGCAAAGGCTATAGCTGCATTTGATAATAGAACAAATATATGTAATGAGGACATTTATGAAGCAGCGAGATTTGCACTTGCTCATAGAATACGCGAATTGCCTCCTAAAACAAGCAATGGCGAAGACAATAAAGATGAAAAAAACAATAAACAAAACAATAATGAAAAAGAAAAAGAAAATCAAGATGAAAACAAAAATAATAATGAGCATGAAATAGAACAAGAAGAAAACAAATCGGAAGATAATATAAATTTTGAAAATAATGAAAAAGAAACAGACAATGATGACAAATATGATAGTAATATAGATGATATTGGTAGTATCTTTTCAATTAAGCCACTAAAAATAGATGCGCAAATTAGAAAAATTTATAAAGGTAGTGGGAAAAGAAGTAAAACAAAAACAAATTTGAAACAAGGCAGATATGTAAAATATAGATTTACTAAAGAAAAAGTAAATGATATAGCTTTCGATGCCACAATTAGAGCGGCAGCACCATATCAGAGAATAAGAGAAAAAAATAATCTTGCTATATCTATTGATAAAAATGATTTTAGAGTAAAGATGAGAGAAAAAAGGATAGGAAGCACTATATTGTTTATAGTAGATGCAAGTGGTTCAATGGGAGTTAAAAAAAGAATGACAGAAGTTAAAGGAGCAATTTTATCTTTACTAACAGATGCATATCAAAAAAGGGACAAGGTAGGTATGATTGCTTTTAAGAAAAAAGATGCAGAAGTTTTGTTGGAAATTACAAGAAGTGTAGAACTAGCTCAAAAGAGTTTGAGAGTGCTTCCAACAGGAGGTAAAACACCTTTAGCAGTAGGTCTTTCTAAGGGGTATGAAATTATAAAGACTAATATGAGGAAAGATCCTGATATGTTGCCAGTCATAGTTCTTGTAACTGATGGAAGAGCTAATTCATCATTAGATGGTGGGGATGCTTTTCATGAGGCAATTAATATGGCTATTAAAATTAATAAATCAAACATACAATCACTTGTTATAGATACTGAACAAGGTTTCGTAAAGCTTGGGCTTGCTAAACAAATTGCAAATGCAATGAACTCTAAATATTATAGCTTAGGAGATCTTGCAGCAGATAAAATAGTTGGAGCTGTAAAAGAAAGTATGATTATGTAGTGTGGAGGCAAATATGTTAAAGCTAGTGATAGTAACAGTGTCTAATCCAGTTATATCAGACATTATAAAAGCAAAAAGTGTAATAGAAGAAAAATACGGTAATCTCTTGGATTTAAAATTGTTTTACGTGGGAAGTAAGGTTTCCCCAGATAGTTTGAAAGAGATAGAAAATTCAATAGTAGAGAGCAATTTCATCATACTTGATTTAATGGGAAGTAGCCCTGAAATAGGTAAAACATGCTTTAATAGTTGTAAACATTATAATAAAAATCTAGTTATAATAGGCAATGGAGAAAGATATAAGTTAAACACTGTTTCAAGGCTAGGAGAATTTTTAGTAAAAGAGCACCCATCACAAATAGAAGCTATAGAAGTAACAGGATCATATGAAAATACTGAGTTAGTTAACAATAAAGACATACGAAATTATATATATATTAGGCAATACTGGAAGAATGCAGGAGTAGAAGAAATCCTCAACATGTTGTATTTAATTTTAAGAGATTATCAAAATCATAAAGAAATCAAAGAACCTCAACCTCCAGTCAAACCTAAGCCAATATCAATTTGTGACCCATCAAATATGAAGAGATTTCTAGATTTAGATGATTATATAAAACAAGGATATATTAATTATGAAAAACCAACAGTTGCAATACTCTACTATGGAAATAGTGGACCAAATAGGACACAAGATCAAATAGGGAAGATATCAGATAGAATATCCCAATTTGCAAATGTAATTCCTATTGCATTTACTTCCTATGGCAGAAGGCATTTAAATGAAGTAGAGAATATATTATTATCACCAAATTCTCCTAAAATAGATATTATACTAAATTTTATGGCATTTAGATTGGCGTCAGGACCTATGAGAGAAGAAAGTCAACATGATCTTGATTTACTAAAGAAGCTAAATGTGCCTTGCATACATCCTTTCTTCATGGCAAAGAGAGAAATTGCAGAATGGGAAGCATCTGATAAGGGAATTAGTACAGGGGAGTTTTTAACAACTGTAATGCTTCCAGAATTAGATGGTTCTATTGAAATGTACCCAGTTGGAGGTATAAAGAATAATAGCTTTAACAAACAATATAACGTTGAAATTATTGAATTAGACATAATAGAAGATAGAGTTGAAAAGTTAATTGGAAGAGTTAAAAAGTGGATTAATCTAAGACATAAACAAAACAAGGACAAGAAGGTTGCAATAATATGTTACAATTATCCACCATCAGAAGGAAATATCTTTGGAGGTGCTTTTTTAAATACATTTGAATCAGTAGAAAACATACTTAGCAATTTAAAAAATGAAGGTTACAGCGTAGATTCTATAAGCAAAGAAGATCTGATGGGTTATTTCACTGCGGGCAAAATAGTAAATTCAGGAAAGTGGAGTACAGAAGACACAAGTAAACATATGATTAAATATAATTCGAAAAATTATATTTCAGAAATTAAAAATGTAGTTAACTATAAGGATACTTGTGGAACATGGGGAGAAGCACCTGGAAATATAATGGTAGAAGGAAATGATTTTTTAATACCAGGGAAAATTTTTCAAAATGTATTTGTTGGGCTTCAGCCAACTAGAGGTATTCATGAAAACCCTGAAAAAACATATCATGATAGATTTCTTCCGCCGCATCATCAATACCAAGCATACTATAAATGGTTAAAAGAAGAGTTTGAGGCAGATATAATAGTTCATGTTGGTACACATGGTACACTTGAATTTTTAAAGGGAAAAGAATGTGGTATGTCATCAGATTGCTATCCAGATATTATGGTATATGATATGCCACATGCCTATATTTATAATATTACTAATCCTGCTGAGTCATCTATAGCAAAAAGACGTGCTCATGCTGTTATGATTAGTTATCAACCCCCTAATTTCACGGAGGGAGAACTATATGGAGATTTAATTTTAATAGAATCACTAATAAATGAATATCATGTAGCAGAACATACAGATGCTACAAAATGCAAAGATATTTTTAGTAATATTAAAGAAAAGGCAGAAAAGTTAAACATCTGTGCAGAGAATTTAGATGAACTTGAAAATGAACTATATAGAATGAAAAGGTCCTTAATACCTTGTGGGTTACATACATTTGGAAAGGGATATAATGTAGAAGAAGCAATTAATTTTATGAAATTTGTATTAAGATACGATAGAACAGAAACTAAATCTTTAAAAAGACTAATATGCGAACAAGAAGGATTAAATTATGATGAAGAATTAAAACAAAATAATGTAGAATTATTGAAAAGATTAGATGTTTTTTCTAATGAAATTATAGATAATTTTATAGATAAGGGTGAAGTTGATAGCTGTTATTTAGATGCACTAAACTTTGGTAAGCAATGCATGGAAGCTGTTAGAAATTGTAATGAAATGAATGGACTGCTAAAGGTTTTAAACGGTGAATACCTTTCAGCAAAGATGTCAGGAGATGTATTTAGAAATCCTGAAGTTTTACCTACTGGCTATAATATGTATCAGTTTGACCCATATTCCGTTCCTACAGCAGTTGCATATGAAAGAGGAAAAAATATAGCTGAAAATACAATAGAAAAATACAAAGCTGAAACAGGTCAATATCCTAAAAGTGTAGCAATTGTTCTTTGGGGAATTGAAACATCAAGAACACAGGGTGAAACATTAGGGCAAATATTAAATTATTTAGGAGTGAAAATAGGCAATAACAAAAATAAATTCAACTTCCAGTATGAAATAATCCCAATGGAAAAATTAAACCACCCAAGGACAGATATAACAATTGATATGTCAGGATTTTTTAGAGACATGTATCCTAATATGGTAGATGAGTTAAATAATATTTTTAGAGATATATATTTGTTAGATGAACCAGATGATTTCAACTATTTTAAAGCAAATAGCAAGAAAATTTATGATAGTCTTATAAATCAAGGCTACGAAAAATGTGAGGCAGAAGAATTATCCTATTCCAGATTATTTGGTCCGAGAGAAGGGGAATATGGCAATGGCGTAAATAAACTAATAGAAACAAGAAATTGGAAAGATGAATCACAATTAGGAAATTTGTTTATACAAAACACAGGAAATATCTACACTAAAAATTATAGAGGAAGAAAAATAGAAGGCTTATTCAATGAGATGCTTTCGAAAGTTGATTTAGTAACTCAAATTAGAAGTTATCATGGTTATGAAGTTACTGATTTAGATGATTTCTATACTCATTTTGGAGGTATGGCAAAAGCAGTTGAAGTATCTAAAGGTGAAAAAGTAAAAATATATATAAATGACACAACAGGTGAAAAAATAGAAACCGATAACGTGCAAAATTCTATAGCTAGAGGGGTTAGAACAAGACTATTAAATCCTAAATGGATAGATGGTATGCTGGAGAATAAATATCATGGAGCACAGAAAATAGAAAAAATATTTGAAAATATTATAGGACTTGCATCTACTACAAACGAAGTTGAGGGATGGATATTCGACAATCTGCATTCAACTTATATAGCTAATGAAAATATTAGAGAAAGAATGAAAGATAACAACAAATGGGCATATTCTGACATAATAGAGAGAATGATAGAAGCTAAAGAACGAGGGTACTGGAATGCAACCGAAGAACAATATAAAGAGCTTTGTAAGGCATATATTGAAACAGAAGGAAGTATAGAGGAGGGTATATAGTTTTTAGAATACAAATAAGGTAGAATTAAATTAGTATTTTTAGCAATTTCAGCAGAAAAGTAATTGGTGAAATTATACATATAAAATTTCGAGTTATAAAGTCTAAAGAATAAATTAAGATAAATTTATTTTGGAGCTTTTAATAAATTTAATGTTGTTGACACCATCTTGTATATACATTATAATTATATATAGATTAAATAATTATATTGGGAGTGATTTACAAAAATGGACAGTGACGGGATAAGTCAGGTCAGTATATTTTTATTGTTATTAATTATGTCAGGATTTTTTTCAGGTACTGAAAATGCATATATTAATTATAATAGAATAAGAATGAAATACTTAGCAAATTCAAATAATAAAAAAGCAGACTTGGCTTTGAAGTTAGATGAAGATTTTGATAGTTTAATGGCTACTATATTTATTTGTAATATAATAGTAAATATTACTATAACATCTTTATCATTATTTATTATTTCTAAAAATTTTCAAAATATTAGTATTACAATGGCAACGATAATTACAATAATTGTAATAGTTATATTTGGTGAAATGCTACCAAAAGGTTTAGCTAATATGGCTCCAGAAAAAACAGCTATGTTATCAGCACCAATAATTAGAATATTAGTAATACTATTTAAACCTCTAAATATATTTTTTTGTTCATGGAAAAAAATATGTAGCAAAATAGTAAAAGAAGAGGAACAACCTTCAATTACAGAAGATGAATTAAAATCAATGATTGATGAAGTAGAAAATGAAGGAGTAATAAATAAAAGTGAAAGTGATTTATTACGATCTGCTATAGAATTTAACGAAACTATAGTTGAAGATATTTATACACCTAGAATTGATATATTGGGAATTGAAGAAAATGATAGTCTGGAACATATAAAAGATATTTTTTTAATCAGTGGATATTCAAGACTTCCTGTTTTTCAAGGAGATATTGATCATATAATTGGTGTTTTACATGAAAAAGATTTTTATCAATCACTTAATCGAAAAGAAAAGAATATTAAAAAACTTATATCAAAGGTTTTATTTATAACACCCAATAAAAAAATATCAGAATTGTTAAGGGACTTACAATTGTCAAAAGCTCATATGGCAATAGTTATAGATGAGTACGGTGGTACAGAAGGCTTAGTGACGATGGAAGATATAATAGAAGAACTTGTAGGTGAAATTTGGGATGAGCATGACAAGGTAATAGAATGGTTTAAGAAAGTAGGAGATGAAAAGTTTCTTATATCCTGTAATGCAGATATTGATGATATGTTTGATTTATTTGATATTGAACAGGACGAAGAACTAGATGTTACTACTGTTAATGGATGGCTTACGATGATTTTTGAAGAAATTCCTGAAGAAGGAGATAAAATTTCATATAAAAATTTGGATATTACCGTTACAAAAGCAGAAGCAAAAAAAGTTTTAGAAATAAAAGTAGAAAGAGTTAATAGAGAATGTGATGTGATTTAAAGATAGATATACAAAATATGTATTTATAAATGGAAACAAACATATTATTAAATAATATGTTTGTTTTTTTGTGTTTTAATATTTGAATGAAAGGATGGTTATATTTGAGAAATATTTGGTTTGGGTTGATAGGACTTGGATTAATTTTTTCCTTTTTAAATAATAAACCTGAGGTAATTTCTAATATTTTATTTTATGACATACAAAAATCTGTAGATTTAATATTAAGCTTGGTTTCCATTATGGCTTTTTGGACTGGTATGATGCGTATAGTAGAAAAATCAGGAATACTAAATAAAATTGCTTATGTAATAAGGCCGTTAATTAAATTTTTATTTAAAGATATTCAAAATAATTCTCTAGCAGTTAATGCAATAATAATGACAATAGCAGCAAATTTTCTTGGAATGGGAAATTCTGCAACTGCTCTCGGTATTAAAGCAATGCAAGAAATTCAAAAGACAAATAAAAATAAAAAAATTGCAACTAATTCTATGTGCATGCTTTTAATTATAAATATATCATCCATACAGTTACTCCCTTTGAGTATTATAAAGATTAGGGCAGAAGCAGGGGCTGTAAATCCAACAGATATAATTATGCCTACATTATTAGCAACAACTTTTTCTACTATAATTGCTGTTGTTTTTGCTAAATACTATGAAAGGATTTAAATATCATGAATATATCTGATTTGATTTTACCTGTATTAATAGGTGTGATTTTAGTTTATGGAATAATAAAAGATGTAGACATTTATTCAGAATTTATTGAAGGAGCATTAGAAGGTGCAATGTCAGCTTTAAAAATATTTCCATATATATTAGCAATAATTTTTGCAATTAATTTATTTATACAATCAGGAGCTGAAGAATTTATAGTAAAATTATTAAGTCCCATTTTTTCAAAAATAGGATTTCCCTCAGAGTTATTATCTTTAGTAATTATAAAACCGTTGTCAGGTGGAGGATCATTAGGAGTTGTTCAAACAATAATCGAAAAATATGGAGCTGATTCTTTAATCGGTAGATGTGCTTCTGTTATGATGGGTTCTTCAGAAACGCTATTTTATACTATAGCAGTTTATTTTGGTGCTGTAGGTATAACTCAGACTCGTTATACTGTTAAAGTAGGAATTATTGCTCATGTAGCATCGTTACTAGCAGCTTTTATAGTTAGCCAATATATGTTTTAGTATAAAGTAGATTATTATTGGATTTATGCATTCTCTCTTTCTTTGTTACCAAAAGTTTCTTGCCAAAAGATAAAAACACCAATTAAAAGAAAAACATCACCAATACTTATTGCTTTAACGAAAGGATAGGGTGGAGGTAATGTTATGATATCACATAATATTTTAAAGTGTGTAGCATCTGTAAGTAATGAATGTACCAAATCTTGCCCCGATTTTAAAAATAATATATTAGCTTTATAATTTAAAAGGCTTTCAGAAACTAAAACTGGCATTTTAAAATTATTTGTAATTATAGCAATAAAGTTTAATAGTGTTCCAATTAAAAATATTTTCATATAATGTTTTTTAATATTTATAATAGCTATAATTAGTATTCCGAGATAAATCAACCAATTTAAAGATAATATCTGCAATAAATTACTGTTATTGAATCTTTTAAATAAAAATTGAGCAGTAATTTCTATTATTGCCATTATTATAATTATTTTGTAACCCTTTATTTCTATATCTATTTTTGATAAAATTACAGTTTTTCTTTTTCGTATCATTAATATAATTAAAGATATTATTGATATAATTACCATTTCTATAAGCATAATTCACCCACTATTCAATTGTGATAGTTTTAAATAAGTTTCTTTTAATGCAATTATAGCATTATCAGTTATGTCTGGATTAAATTGAGTACCAGAATTTGACATTATTTGTTCTAGGGCATCATCCAAAGATAAGGCATATCTGTAAGGCCTGTCTGATGTCATAGCATCAAAGGAATCAGCAATTGTTAAAATAGATGTTTCCAGTGGAATATTATTATAACTAAGCCCGTCTGGATAACCTTTACCATCATTTCTTTCATGATGATGTTTTATAATATCAGAAATATTAGCCATGTAACTTAAATCAGATATTATTGTAGCTCCTATTTCTGAATGTTTTTTAATTATTTCAAATTCATAATCCTCTAATTTTCCAGTTTTATTTAATATTTTTTTATCAATTCCAATCTTTCCTATATCATGAAGTAAAGCAGCACTTTTTAAGATATCTATCTTATTTTGAGGTAAATTTAACTTTCTAGCTATACTTTCAGCATAATTACTGACACGCATGGAATGACCACTTGTATAAGGGTCATTAGCTTCTATTGTGCGGATAAGCATATTTATTGTATCAAAATAATTTTTTCTCATATCTAAATATAATTTAAATGTGTATCTAGCAAGAAGTAGTGGAATGAAGAATAATAATATTCCTCCTAAACTATAGCTATTATATGAAAAAGCAATTACTATTCCTAAAAGACTAACTAATGCAATATTTATGAATCCTAATAGATAATTTCTCCATACGTTAGCAAAGCTTTCGGCTAGTATTATAGACATTAATTTTGCCATAAAACAAGAATTAAGTAATAAGTATACAATTAAAGTTAATAAGCCGGCAATAGGGTTATAGAAATCAAAACCAAAATTAAAAACTTTATCTGTATACACATATATAACACCAGCTATTCCTGCATTTATTATGCTTTGACTTATATTAAATATAGTTTTATAAATTTGACTATTTAATATGTTAACTCTACCTCTACCATCTACATATGGACATCTAAAGAAAACGCCTGAAACTGTTATTATTGCTGCAGTTAGTGGATCGGTTAATAAAATTGATGAGAATGTTAATGCGAAGCTGACGGATATTGCTCCAAATACAGGTAAAGGTATTAGAAAAGTTTCAGCAATAGCTGAAAGAATTGAAAATACAATAAGTAATGTTATATCTGTTATTTGATATGACTTTATTAAAAATGCTAAAACTACAATAGCTAAAAGAGATAGTATAAAAACATATGTATATAATTGAAGATTTTTTTTTTGTAATTTAATATTCATTTTTATACCTCACATATATAATGAAGGGCTGACATAATTATATTTTCTTAAAGTGCTGTATAGTTTGCACCACTTGCTAATATTAAAGCAACTATTGATGCGATTATAGGCATTAACTTTTTCATTTAAACCCCTCCTAAAGATATCTCTGCTCTGTTCGCTAAGAGAACAGGAAGGATTCGCTACGCTAGTTTTAAAAGTTTTGTCAGCCCAATCATTCTTTAAAATATAAACATATTTTACGGTTTATTGCATTTAATGTTGATTTTATAACAGAATCTATTTTATTATTCACTATCATTGAGGAACCAATTAGTACATCTTCTGTACCATGGTCTATATGTGTAATTGCTGTTAAAATAGTATCTTGTCCAGCTATTTTTGCTAATTGAATATCTTCAACAATGAAACAATCTAATCCAATTGCATTTTTTATAGCATCAAGGGCAGACATTGCAGCTACATTCAGTGTGTTTTTTTCTGATTTAATTCCATCAGATTCACCTGTATATTCTTTATCATCCCAAGAAAGAATTGTACATATTTTTACTCTGTCAGAAGTAAATTCGTTTGTATGTCCTTCATATACAAGTCTGAAATTAGAATTAATGTATAAATTTTTTATAATTTGTGCCACACTGATTACTTTATAATCAACAACTATATCGAATTGTGACAATAAAGTTGAACGTATATCTCTAGCTACTTGTTTAGTGTGTCTACTGCTATCTGACAATACATGTATTTCAGTAATGTTATTTTTATCAGCAATAATTTTGCATGATATGACAGATTTTATACTATTTAAAAAAGATTCGATTTCCTTAAAATTCATAACTGTCCTCCATTTAAATACATCTAATAAATTATACTACAAAATGTTTGTTATTTCAATTAAAATATGTTAAATAACGAGTATTTTTACAAAAAATCTCAAAATAACAAAAAAAAGCAAGTCTCCATACTTATAACGAGGCAATATATAACTCGTTGAAACAGTGTGAAGCAATTGCTAGTGAAATCTGTTAGAATATAGTGATTGATTACAATTGATTAAAGTATTGAATTAGTCCTGCGTAAATAGCCCATGCAATTTTTTCTTGATATTCTTCTGAAATTAACTTTTTTTCTTCTTCAGCGTTTGAAAGAAATCCACATTCAATTAGTATTGTTGGAATATTAGTATCATCCATTATTTTTATATCTTTTTTAATTTGAGCAACTCTATTATTACTGTTATCAAGTATTTTTATCATATTATCCTGTAAAATATCGGCAGCTACTTTAGTTGTATCAAATTTTTTTTGATAAAATACATGTGCTCCATAATATTGCTTTTGAGTAAAAGAATTAAGATGTATAGAAATTGCTAAGTCAGCTTCAGAGTTATTAATTGCCTTTACTCTGTTAGCTAAGTCTTCATTTTTTTTGGCTCTTATAGTAGTAGATTTTTCTGTGTATAAACCTTTATCTTCATAACGTGTCATAAAAACCTCAAAGCCGCTTGCTTCTAAAAATTTCATTAATTTTTGTGATATTTCTAAATTTATTGGTGCTTCAGGTTTTTTTAGATTACCAGATGCTCCTTGGTCAACTCCTCCGTGACCAGGATCAATGAGAATTTTTATTTTATTTGATATTTCTTTTTCTGATGCATCTATAGTTTCTGTAGACTTTGTAGTATCAATACAAAGAGTAATAATTATTACAATTAATAATGCTATTGCAAATATTATATTAATTTTCTTAATAGTATTTTCCATAAGCTCCCCCAATTTATTTTCTTATTTAATCTTATGAAAAATTCCTCTTATAATAACTAAAAATTATTATTATGGGTAAAAACAAGCCTTTATCTCTATAATAGTTTAATTTGGCTGTTGACATTCAAATGAACTTAATATATAATTCAAAACAAATAGAATATTGATAAATTTGGTAACGTAAGTTTTAATAGGGAAAACAGTCGAATCTGTTACAGCCCCCGCTACTGTGAAAGGTGATAATGCTTTTATACCACTGTGTTTTAAAACATGGGAAGGTGAACATTAGATGAACCGATAGTCAGGAGACCTGCCAAGTTTAGTATTTGTAGATTTTCGGGAGGATTATCTAAAATAAATTTATTGATATGAGAATATTATAAGCTTATTACGTCTTCCGAAAATTGGAAGACTTTTTTATTTTGGAGAAAATTATGAAAGAGTTTATTATTAAAAATGGCAAAAAGTTAAGATGTGGTTATACGACGGGAACATGTGCTACAGCAGCGGCAGTGGCAGCAGCTCGTATGATTTTTTCTGGAGAAATAGTAAATAAAGTTTATGTTCAACTGCCTAATGAAAATAAGGTTTTAATTGAAATAATAGATCCTACTTTTGATTGTCAAGGAGTAAGTTGCTGTGTAAAAAAAGACAGTGGTGATGATCCTGATGTAACAGATGGTATACTAATTTTTGCTAAAATTAAACTTGATGAAACTGGAAAAATTAGCATAGATGGAGGTGAGGGAGTAGGACGAGTTACCCAAAAAGGTCTTGATTGCCCTGTAGGTAGTGCTGCGATAAATTCTGTTCCTAGAAAGATGATAATTGATAATTTAAGACAAGTTTGTCGTGAATATAAATATGATGGAGGTATTAGCGTAATAATTTCAGCACCAGATGGAAAAGAAGTTGCCAAAAAAACATTCAATCCGCATTTAGGCATTAAAGGAGGAATTTCTATAATAGGTACAACAGGTATAGTTGAACCAATGAGTGAAAAGGCATTAGTTGAAAGTTTAAAGGTTGAAATGAGGGTTATAAAAGAAAAGGGCTACAATGAGCTTTTAGCATTTCCAGGTAATTATGCTCAGTCTTTTATAGATAAATCATTAGGAATTAGAGGAGAAAACAGCTTAAAATTTAGCAATTACTTAGGTGAAGTTTTAGACTATGCAATTGAACTAAATTTTAATGAAATTTTAATAGTTGGGCATATCGGAAAAATGGTTAAAGTTGCTGGGGGTATGATGAACACTCATTCTAATAATGGTGACTTTAGGATGGAGATATTAAGTTGTTATGCAGCTTTATACGGAGTAGGAAAGGAAGTAATTAAAGAAATTTTATCATGTATTACTACCGAACAAGTAGTTGAAATTTTAATAAGGGAAAATATTGAAAACAAAGTTTTAAGCAAAATAAGGGAAAGAGCAGAATTTTATATAAATAAAAGGGTTGATAATAAATTAAAAATAAAGTTAATAATTTATTCAAATAATTTTGGAATTTTAGATTAAAGAAGATTATAAATAAAAGATGGGAGTTAGTATGATAAACGTTGTGGGTATAGGCCCCGGAAGCCAGGAAACAATGACATATAAGGCAATGGAAACAATTGAACAATCAGATGTCATAGTTGGATATAAAACATATATAAATCTAATTGAAGATTTACTCAAAGAAAAGGAAGTTATTTCAAATGGTATGAAACAGGAAATAGATAGAGTTAAAAAGGCAATAGAAATTTCAAAGACAGGCAAGACAGTGTCGGTTATAAGCTCGGGAGATGCAGGGGTATATGGTATGGCTGGCTTGATTTTAGAATTGTCAGAGGATGAAGAAGTCAGGATTGTCAGTGGAGTAACAGCATCCACAGCAGCTGCTGCTGTATTGGGAGCACCTCTCATGCACGACTTTTGTCACATAAGCTTAAGTGATTTATTAACACCGCTTGATTTAATATATAAAAGAGTTGCTTTAGCAGCAGAGGGTGATTTTGTAATATGCATTTACAACCCTCGGAGCAAGGGACGACCGGATTATTTGAAAAATGCTTTTGAAATAATGAGCAAATATAAATCCAATTCAACTCCTGTAGGCATAGTAAAAAATGCATGTAGGGAAAATCAAGAGGTTCAAATTTGTACAATGGATACAATTGATTATGAAACGGTTGATATGCTAAGCATAGTAATAGTGGGCAACAGCTCAACATATATTAAAAATAATAAAATTATAACTAAAAGAGGTTATGAGGCAAAATATTAAGTAATCAGAAGGAAGGAAAGAACGTATCAATTGCAAGTGTGGTGGCAATGAATCATAATATTATTTTTTTTGATGAACCGACTGCAGGCTTAGATTACAGTTCACAAGAAAATGTTAAGAACATATTAGAAAAACTGAGCGATAAAGAAGAAAAATCCATTGTGGTTTCAAGTCACGATATGAATTTTATTTATGAAATGTGTGACTATATATATGTACTTAACAAGGGATATGTGCTGTTTGAAGGAAAAAAGGAAATGATATTTCTTAATAAGGAAATTTTAGATAAAGCTGAATTGGAAGAACCATTTTTAGTTAAGGTCCATAAATATTTGGGGAAAGAACTTTACAAAAATGAAAGTGAATTATTTGGGAATGAATTCGAGGAGGGTACTAAATGAATGTTATAAAAAGAGATGGAAGATTGATAGAATTTGATAAAAACAAAATATCTGATGCCATACTTAAGGCAATGAGCCACACAGCTATGGGACAAGATATAGGAATGGCAAAGCAAATCGCACAAGAAATAACAGATGAATCTATCCTTCACAACTATTAATATAGTTAAGCTTGCATTGGAATGTAGGGATATGGAAAGCCTTACCGACAAGAAAAGAGAGTTTTTTAAAAAACTTCAAAAATGCATAGACGTGTCTGCAGAACAGCTTTATGACAGATATGTATTTCAGAGTACTGCAATAAAAAAGCAATTTCCTATGCTTATGTCGGGAATGTGGCTTGAAAGCGAAAAATTAAAACCTGATGACAAAGTTGAGACTGTATTGAAGAATGGCTCTCTATTTAAGCGGGTGTGATTTAAGATGTGAAGGATGTCATAATAAAGAACTCTGGGACATTAATTCGGGATATGCCATGAAAATTGATGAAGTCTTTGAAAAAATTATAGGAACCTTTACCAACATTACATTTATAGGCGGCGAGCCAATGATGCAAGCGGAGCCTCTTGCTGTGCTTGCTGAAAAAATCAAAACCAATACCTGTAAGGATATATGGATATACAGCGGACACACCTATGAAGAGATACTAAAAAATAAAAAATATTTTAAGCTGCTGAAATTTTGCGATGTATTAGTTGACGGTAGATACGATGAGAAGTTTTTTCAAAACAATCTTAGGTTCAGAGGTTCTACTAATCAAAGAATTATAGATATAAAAAAATCGCTAATAGAAAATGAAATAATATTATATAAGTAAAAGGGTTGATAATAAAATAAAAATAAAGTTATAATTTTTTCAAATAATTTTGGAATTTTAGATTAAAGGAGATTAAATATGTTATATTTTGTAGGAGCAGGTCCTGGAGCAGTAGATTTAATTACTATAAGAGGACAAAAATTGTTATGCAAGGCAGATGTTGTAATATATGCAGGTTCATTAGTAAATCCTGAACTTTTACAATATACAAAAAAGAACTGTAAAATTTATAATAGTGCACATATGACTTTAGAAGAAGTTATAGATGTAGTTAAAATTGCAGAAAAAGAAAATAAGATGACTGTTAGATTGCATACAGGAGATGCAAGTATATACGGGGCAATTAGAGAGCAAATTGATATGTTAAATAAACTAAAAATTGAATATGAGGTTGTGCCAGGAGTAAGCTCTTTCTGTGGAGCTGCTGCTGCTTTAGGGGCAGAGTATACATTACCTAGTGTTAGTCAATCTGTAATTATAACACGTATGGAGGGAAGAACTCCTGTGCCTGAAAGGGAGAGTATACGTTCTTTTGCAGTCCATAAATCAACTATGGTTTTATTTCTAAGTTCTAATTTAACAGATAAATTATCTGCTGAATTAGTTGCAGGAGGATATGAGCCGGAAACTCCTGTTGCAGTAGTATATAAAGCGACATGGCCAGATGAAAAAATATTTAAGTGTACAATTGAAACCCTTCCACAAACTATGAAAAAAAACAATATAAATAAAACAGCTTTAATTCTAATTGGTAATTTTCTAGGTAATGATTACAATAGAAGCGAATTATACAACCCAAATTTTACTCATGAATATAGAAAAGGTAAAATGTGATGAAAAATCCACGTATTTGTATATTTGGTGGTACTACAGAAGGTAGGTTGTTTGCAAAGTATTTGTCACAAATAAATTTAAAAGCAGATTTGTTTATTACTACCAATTATGGACAACAATTTATTGAAAATATTAAAAATATCAGAATTTATCAAAGACGAATAGACGATAAAGAAATGATATATTTATTTTCAAATAATAAATACGACTATGTCGTGGATGCCACTCATCCTTTTGCAAGAATAGTTACAGAAAACTTAATTAAGTCTACAACATATTGTAACATTAATTATTTTAGGATTATTAGAGAATCTGCTGAATACAATAATAACTATATATATTTTGATGAATTAATTGAAATTATAAATTATTTAAATAATTGTTCAGGGAATATTTTATTAACTACAGGAAGTAAAGATCTTGATGAATTTACAAAAATAATGAATTATGAGGATAGAATTTTCGTTAGAATACTTCCAATGGAAAGTTCATTAAAAAGGTGTATTGATTTAGGTTACAAAAATAAAAATATAATATGCATGCAAGGACCTTTTACTGAAGAAATGAATAGTGCTTTGATTAATGGTTTAGATATAAAATATTTAGTAACTAAAGAAAGTTCTAATACTGGAGGATTTAATGAAAAAGTACAAGCATGTATAAATTCTAGAACAAAATGTCTAGTCATTAGAAAACCACATGAGGAAGGTATGACATTAAAAGAAATTTGTAATATTTTCAGGGAGCTAATAAAATGAAAAAAGTTTGCATTGTTGGATATGGGATTGGTAATGAAGATTTATTAAGTAAAGCAACTATAGAAGCTATAGAATCATCAGATTGTATTATTGGAGCAACAAGGATGATAAATAGCTTTTCTAATTTAAATAAACAAATTTTTGAAAGTATTAATCCAGAAGAAATATATAGATATATATTAAATAGTAAGCATAACAAGTTTAGTGTCTTAGTTTCAGGAGATACAGGATTTTATAGTCTTTCAAAAAAACTGACAGATATATTAACTAAGAATAATATTTATGTTGAAAATATATCAGCATTAAGTTCATTGCAGTATTTTTGTTCAAAGTTAAACTTGTCTTGGGAAGATATAAAATATGTTAGTGCCCATGGAAGAAAAATTAATATTATTTCAAATGTTATGTTTAATAAGAAAGTATTTATTTTAACAGGCGGAGATTTAAAACCTAATAATATATGTGAGATTCTTGTGTCTAAAAATTTAGGGCATCTTTTGGTAAGTGTTGGTGAAAATCTTTCATATAACGAAGAAAGAATTGTAGAAGATAAGGCATCAAAAATTGCTAAAATGCAATTTGGAAATCTTGCTGTAATGATTATACATAATGATGAAGCTTTAGAAAAGAATTTAGGATTACGCTCTATTAAGGATTTAGATTTTATCTCAGGCAAGGTTCCAATGACAAAATCTGAAGTTAGAACTGTTTCCATAAGTAAACTTAATTTGTCTAACGATTCAATTGTATATGATATTGGAGCAGGAACAGGTACTGTATCTATTGAAATTGCACTAAAACTATATAATGGCTCTATATATTCTATTGAAAAAAATGAAAGTGCAATAGAATTGATTAAACAAAATATTAAAAAGTTTAAAGCATATAATATTGAGTTAGTGAATGCTGCTGCACCAAATGGGTTAATTAACCTTCCAAAACCTGATTGTGTATTTATTGGAGGTAGTGCTGGAAAATTAGAAGAAATAATAAAAGTTGTATTAAATAAAAATCCCTTTGTAAGCATTGTAATAAATGCTATATCATTGCAAAGCTTAAATGAAGCATTAAAGTGTATGAGAAAGTATAAATTTGTTGATGTTGAAATAGTTAATGTATCAGTATCAAAGTCTAAAAAAGCAGGAATTCATGATATGATGATTGGTCAAAATCCAATATATATAATAAGTGGTAAAGGTAAATTATAGAATATGAAAAAAGGATAAAACAATGATTTCATTAGGAATAGGTTACATATTAGATTTAATTTTTGGAGATCCTCAAGGATTTCCGCATCCGATAAGACTATTAGGAAAAACAATTAATAGTATCGAAAAAAGGTTGAGAAAAAACTGTGATAATCAACATTCTGAAATAAGGGCTGGAATAATACTGTGGTTAATTGTTGTAGGGATATCATTTATTATACCTTACGTAATTTTATTTTTTGTATCAGAGATAAATATTGTTGCAGCAATAATAATAGAAAGCATAATGAACTACTATATTCTTGCAACTAAAAGTTTGAAAGATGAAAGTATGAAAGTTTATTATACGCTAAAGCAGAATAATATTATTGAATCTCGTAGATTGTTATCTTACATTGTGGGACGTGATACTGAAGATCTTGATTCACAATCAATAATAAAGGCGACTGTTGAAACAATTGCAGAAAATACATCAGATGGTGTTATTGCTCCAATAATATTTATTTTAATAGGAGGAGCACCTTTGGGATTTATGTATAAAGCAATAAATACTTTAGATTCCATGGTTGGATATAAAAATGAAAAGTATATTAACATAGGGAGATTTTCAGCTATTGCTGATGATGTTGTAAATTATATACCTTCAAGGATATCAGCTAATTTAATGATTATAGCATCTTATTTTTTAAAAATAGATTATAAAAATGCATATAAAATTTATAAAAGAGACAGATTTAATCATAGAAGTCCAAATTCAGCCCAGACAGAGTCAGTATGTGCTGGAGCATTAAGTATTATGCTTGGAGGAAACAACTACTATGGTGGGAAATTAGTATCTAAACCAACTATTGGCGACGATATAAGGGAAATTAAAACAGAAGATATAAAAAGGGCAAATGAGTTAATGTATGCAACATCATTAATTTGTCTGATAATAGGACTGGTAATTAAGATAATTCTATAACAGTAATGACTAGGTAGGTGTAATAATGAAAAAAAAACAACACGGTGCAGATATTTACACTGCAGCAAGAAAATTAGGAATAAGTGAAAATAAAATAATTGATTTTTCATCAAATATTAATCCTTTAGGAATACCAAAAGGCGTTCAGAGAGCAGCAATAGATTCAATAAAATACTCAAATAGATATCCTGATATAAATTGTAGAGAATTAGTAAATAGCATATCTATATATGAAAATATACCAGTAGAATGGATATTTACTTCTAATGGTGCAGCTGAAGCAATATATAGAATAGCTCTTAATTTCATTCCTCATAATGGGTTTCTATTGGCACCTACATTCAGTGAATATGAACAAGCTTTGAAAACAGTAGGTACTAATATAAAGTATTTTAATCTTATTGAAGAAGATGATTTTAAAGTTACAGATAAAATATTAAATAGCATTAATGATGAAGTCGATATTGTATTTATTTGCAACCCAAATAATCCTACTGGTCAAATAACAGATAAAAAATTGTTAGAAACAATAATTTCTCACAGTAAGAGCATAGGTGTAGTTGTCGTTATAGACGAATGTTTTTTAGATTTTGTTGAAGATAAAGAAAAGTACAGTGTAAGTAATATTTTAAAAAAATATGATAATCTTATTATTTTAAAGGCATTTACTAAAACATATGCTATACCAGGACTTAGACTTGGATACTGCTTGTCATCAAATACTGAAATTATAAGAGGCCTAAAAAATTCAGGACCTCCTTGGAATGTATCGACAATAGCACAGGCTTCAGGACTAGCAGCATTAAAAGAAAGAGATTATTTAGCTAAATCTATTATCTATGTAACTGAACAAAGAAAATATTTAGCTAATGAAATGAAAAATCTTAATATTAAAGTTTATGAGTCTTATGCTAATTATATACTTTTTAAGATTATTGAAAAAATAGATTTAAAAGAAGAGATGCTTAAAAGAGGAATTTTAATTAGAAGTTGTTCAAATTATATGAATTTAGATTATCATTATTATAGAATTGCTGTTAAATCTAAAGATGAAAATAAATTATTTATAAAAAAATTGAAAGAGATAATAAGAGCAAAATGAAAACAATTTTAATTATATTAGATGGAGTTAGTGAAGAAAAAGTACCGGAACTTAATAATATGACTCCCTTAGAATATGCAAAAACACCAACTTTAAATAAAATAATAAAAAAAGGCAGTCATAGTAAAACAACATTTTGTCCGACTAGCAGAAATCCTGATAGTCTAAATTGCATACTTACAATATTAGGTGTAGCAGAAAGCTGTATACCTAAAAATAGAGCATATTTAGAGGCGATAGCTTCAGATATTAACATTGAAGATGATGAAGTTGTGTTAAGGTGTAATTTGATAAGTGTAAAAGATAATAAATTAGAAACTTTTTATGGAAAAGGCTTGTCTATTGACGAATTAGAAAGTGTCTCTCATAATGTAAAGACAGGAAATAATTTAAAGTTTTATCACATAAGCGAATATAGAAACATAATAGTTGTAAAAAAAGATAAAGACATAGTCTCATTAAAAGATGTGCCTCCACATGAAAATATGGGACAAAGTATGGAAACTATGATTAATGATATTAGAAAAATAGAAAAGTTAAATGAATTTGTACAGAAAAATCAAATTGTAATTAAAAGTAATGATTATATGTTTTATCCATGGGGAGTATCAGAAAAAATAAAATTGCCTGTTTTTTCAAGTTTACACAATAAATCATGTTCCTGTGTTTGTAATGCTGAAATAGTAAAAGGTATAGCAAAAGCGATGAAAATTGATGTTGTTGATTTAAAAAACTCAACTGGAGATACAAATACAGATTTATATGAAAAAGCAAATGCAGTTATTGGCGAAATAAAAACACATGATATTGTAATAGCTCATATAAATGGAACGGACGAAGTGTCCCATAGGAAGGACCTTTGGGGAAAGATACAATTTATAGAAAAAATAGATAGAGAATTTTTAAATCCAATATATAAAAACACTCAAGAGAAAATAAATTTAATTATAGTATCTGATCATCAAACTAGTTCAAAAACAGGGAAACATGAAAAGGGATGTGTTGACATTATAATGAGTATTAAAGAAAGTGAAAGGAATGATTGTTAAATGGCTAAAGTTATAATGATTCAAGGAACTACTTCTAATGCTGGTAAAAGCTTAATAACAGCTGCATTATGCAGAATATTCAAGGAAGATGGATATAGAGTTGCACCATTCAAGTCTCAAAATATGGCTTTAAATTCATATATAACTAAGGATAAATTAGAAATGGGCAGAGCACAGGTTATGCAGGCGGAAGCAGCAGGCATAGAACCTGATGTAAGAATGAATCCAATATTACTAAAACCTATGGGTAATAAAGGCTCACAGGTTATATTGAATGGAAAGGTTTTAAAAGACATGACAGCTCAGGAATACTATGAATATAAAGAAGAATTAATACCTCATATTATGGAAGCTTATAATTCTTTATCAGATGATTATGACATAATAGTTATTGAAGGTGCTGGAAGTCCTGCAGAAATCAATTTAAAAGAATATGATATTGTAAATATGGGGTTAGCAAAATTAGTAGATGCTCCTGTAATAATAGTAGGAGATATAGACAGAGGTGGTGTATTTGCATCCTTAGCTGGAACTATGTTGTTGTTTGATGATGATGAAAAGTCAAGAGTAAAAGGATTTGTCATTAATAAATTCAGAGGTGATGTAGACATACTAAAACCTGGGTTGGATATGTTCTATGATATAACAAAGGTTGATATGTTAGGTGTCGTACCATATCTAAATGTAGATATTGATGATGAGGATAGTTTATCACAAAAACTCACTAATAAGTATAATGTTAGTCTTATAGATATTGGGGTAATAAAGTTGCCTCATATTTCAAATTTTACTGATTTTAATATATTTTCTCTAATTAAAGGTGTATCACTGAGGTATGTTTCTAATACAAAAGAGTTAGGAAATCCTGACATGATAATTATACCTGGAACAAAGAATACTATCAATGATATGAAATGGCTAAGGCAATCTGGACTCGAAACAAGAATTATAAAACATGCTAATGAAGGAAAGGCTGTATTTGGTGTTTGTGGAGGTTATCAAATGTTAGGTGAAAGTATAAATGATCCTGACAATATAGAAGGCGGAGGCAATATCAATGGAATAGGGTTACTGAAAACTAAAACAACATTTAACCATAGTAAAACAACGACTCAAGTTAGAGGCAATATAAATAGCATTAGTGGTCTTTTCAAACAGCTATCTGATATTGAAATTTGGGGATATGAAATTCATATGGGCAATACAGAAATATCTGAAGGAGAACCATTGAATAATATTGGTTTAAAATTAGAAGGATGTGTTTGTGACAATGTCGCAGGTAGCTATATACATGGAATTTTTGACAACAGCAAAATAGCAAATACAATAGTAGAAATACTTATGAAACAAAAAGGCTTAAATTCAGACGAATTAGTTAATTTTGATTTAGCAGAATATAAGGAAAGTCAGTATGATATTTTGGCAAACTCTGTTAGAGAGGCTATTAATATAAAGAAAATATATAAAATTATAGGAATACTTTAGGCTTGCGTATTCTATAAGAAGGGAGGCATTTATTTGAATATAGATATATATGCATTTTCTGGAAACGGTGCAAAATTGTGTGATAAAATTATTGAAGGATTAAATGAGCATAATATAGAAGCTTTTGTACCTAAAAGGTATGTATATTCAGCTCGTTATGTTGAAGTTAGACAAGATAATTTATATAACAGCACTAAAAAATCTTTTAAAGAAAAAAATTGTATTATTTTTATAGGCGCTCTTGGAATTGCAGTTAGAGCTATAGCACCTTTTATAAAAAGCAAAAAAACAGATCCTGCAATAATATGTATAGATGAAAAAGGACAGAATATCATTTCTTTATTAAGTGGGCATATTGGTGGAGCAAATCAATTGAGTATTAAAATTGCTGATATAGTAGGGGGAAATCCAATTATTACAACAGCTACTGATATTAATGGTAAATTTGCTGTTGATGAATGGGCAGCTAATAAAAATATGCATTTATTTAGCCTTAAAGCTGCAAGAGATATAGCAGCAGACATATTAGAGAATAAAAAAATAGGACTTGCAAGTGATTTTCAAATAACAGAAAAATTTCCTCCTGAAATAGATGTAAATCAAAATGAAATAGGAATATGTTTAAGTTTAGATAGTAATAAAAAACCCTTTGATAATACTTTAAATGTAATTCCAAAGATAGTTTCTGTTGGAGTTGGTTGTAGAAAAAACACAAATTTTAAAAATATATATTATGCAATAAAAGATGTATTGACGGAAAATAATATATCTCATTGGGCAATAAAATCATTAAATTCAATAGATTTAAAAAAAGATGAAGAAGCTATTATCAAAACAGCACGCATTTTTAAAGTACCATTTTTTACTTATAGTAAAGATGAGTTAAATAAGATTAATGGACAATTTTCAAAATCAAATTTTGTAAATTCTATAACTGGTGTTGATACTGTTTGCGAAAGAGCAGCTATTATTGGAAGCAATTCACATAAACTTACAATAAAGAAAACAGTTAAAAATTCTATAACAGTAGCTGTAGCTATAGATAATTTTGATATTGATTTTAAATATAAAAGTTGTTAGAACTGGAGGAAATATGAACAATATAAAATTTGTAGAACCCCATGATATTGAAAAAAGAAGTTTTAAGATAATACAACAAGAAATTGGTGATATAAAATTAAGTCCTGAAATAGAACCAATAATAAAAAGAGCAATACATACATCAGCGGATTTTGATTATTTAAATTCATTGAAATTTTCAAAAGATGCTGTTAAAAGAGGCAAAGAAGCAATAAAAAAGGGTGCGACTATTATAACAGATACTAATATGGTTTACGCTGGTATAAATAAAAAGATAGCTGCCAAATTTGGTGTAAATGTTCATTGCTTTATGGCAGATGAAGATGTATTAAAGGAAGCTGAATTGCGGGGAGAAACAAGAGCTACAATTTCAATGGAAAGAGCATCTAAAATAAATGGACCTGTAATTTTTGCAATTGGAAATGCTCCTACCGCATTAATTAAGCTATATGAAATTATTAAAGAAGGTAATTTTATACCTGAACTTATAATTGGAGTACCAGTAGGCTTTGTAAATGTAATTGAAGCAAAGGAGCTTATAATGAGCCTTGACGATGTAGAATTTATTGTGGCAAAGGGTAGAAAAGGTGGCAGTAATATTGCAGCAGCAATTTGTAATGCTCTGCTTTACGATATATAAGTAAATATCAGTTTAAAATGTAAAATGATATTTAGACAGGAGGGAAAAATGTTTTACGGAATAGGAGTTGGAGTTGGAAGTAGCGATACAATTACAAAAAAAGCCATTGATATTTTAAAAGAGTTAGATATTTTATTTGTTCCAACTGCTAAAAATTTAGATTCATTTAGCGTAGCTCATAATATAGTTCAATGCTATTTAAAAGATAATATTATTATTAAAGATAGATATTTTCCAATGAATTACAATACTAAAAAATTGCAAAATACTTGGAAAGCAATAGCAAATGAAATTGAAAAAGATGTTCTAGAAGATAAAAAAGTTGGATTCGTAACTATTGGAGACCCAATGGTGTACAGTACATATATTTATTTATTAAAATTATTAAAAGACAAAGTAAAGATAATTACAATACCTGGTATAACATCATTTTTAGATATTGCTGCAAATAATAATTTTCCATTAGTTGAGGGGAATGATTCATTGGTAATTATACCAGCTACAATTGGAATTGATAAATTGAAAAGGTACATAATAAACGAAAATTCTATCGTAATAATGAAAGTATATAAAGATTATGATGAAATTATTAACCTTTTGATAGATGAACAACTTGAAAGATATGCCATAGCAGTTAGTAATTCATCTAAAAACGAAGAAGTGATATATAAAAATATAAGTGATATGAAAAAAGAAGATATATCGTATTTTACAACTATATTAATAAATAAAAAATGGGAGATATGATGATGTACGTAGTAGGAAGATATTTGCATAAAAAATAGATAGGTTGTGAGGGTATGCATTATATGCATACCCTCAGTTTTTCTTATAAATAGATGGTGAGAGTAGAACGATGACTGGTATTATTTCTAATCTACCTATAATCATACAAGCTGTTAAAACAATTTTACTTAAATTTGAAAAGGCTTCATAATTACCCATTGGTCCAACCATCTCAAAACCTGGACCAATATTACTAAGGGTTGCAATTACAGATGAAAAAGTAGTCATAAAATCAAAATTATCTAAAGATATAATAATTACAGCTATTATTAAAATTGCAACATAAGCAAAAAAGAAAATCATAATGCTTGTTAGTGTATCTGTATCAAGTGATTTACCATCAACCTTTACAGTTCTTACTGAATTAGGATGTATAGTATGTTTAATTTCATAGTAAACAGATTTAACTAAAACTAAAATTCTAACAAACTTAATACCTCCACCTGTAGAACCAGCACAAGCACCAAAAATCATAAGCATCATCAAAATTGTTTTTGAAAAGGTAGGCCATAGATTAAAATCAGTTGTAGCATATCCTGTTGTCGTAACTACTGTTGATACTTGAAAAGCTGATTGCCTTAATGAATCAGCTATAGAAAAATCATTTAATGGCAAAATATTTATGCAAATTAATAGTATAGCTATTAAAACAGTTATACCATAAAAGCGAAATTCTTCATTTTTAAATACATTTTTCCAGTCACCTCTTAATATAAAATAATGCAAGGAGAAATTTACTCCAAATAAAAACATAAAAATCGTAATAATCCAATCAATCCATGGATTATTATATGCCCCAACACTTAATGCACGGTTAGAAAAACCACCTGTACCTGCTGTTCCAAATGCATGTATAAATGAATCAAAAACAGACATACCAGAAATCACAAGGAAAATTATTAAAATTCCAGTCATTACACCATATATTATATATAGTATTTTTGCAGTTTCAGATAGTTTAGGAACTAGTTTCCCAGGGGAAGGCCCCGGGCTTTCTGCTTTCATTAAGAAACCTGAACGAGCACCTAATGAAGGAACTAATGCTAATGTAAAAACAAGAACTCCCATACCACCTATCCAGTGAGTAAAACTTCTCCAGAATAACAATCCTCTTGGTAAACTTTCAATATCTAGTAATATACTAGCTCCTGTAGTAGTGAATCCTGAAGCTGTTTCAAAAAGTGCATCAATATAAGAAGGAATTGAACCGCTTATATAAAATGGAAGGGCTCCAAATATGGACATTGCTAACCAACTAATAGATACGGCAGCAAAACCTTCACGTTTTCTCATATGAGATCCATTTGTTTTAAAGTTTTTTAATATAGCACCGATTATACCTATTAATATTATTGATATAAGAAAGGCGTTAATATCATAACTCTTGTCTACAAGTGAAATTATAAGAGATGGGAACATTAAAAATGCTTCCCAAAACATTACTGTACCAATCACTTTAAGTACAATTCGTATATTCATTCAAGTGCCTCCAATTAAGCTTCTAGAATTTCTTTTAAATCAGTTATAAATCCTTTTTTTGTAACAACAATAACTTTGTCCCCTGCTTTTATTAAATCATCACCATATGGAATAATAATTTTTTTATTTCGAACTATTGCTGCTATCAATATATCTTTTTTTAAGTTTAAATCTTTTAATTTAATATTTAAAAGTCCTACTAATTCGTTTGGGTTTTTTGCAGTAAATTCAGCAACTTCGGCTTTATCATCCATAATTTTGTATAATTTTTCTACAGCGATTCCTTTTGAATTATTCAGTGCTCTTACATATCTTAATATATTATTAGCAGTTGTATATTTTGGACTAATTATACTGTCTAAACCTAGTTTTTTAACAATTGGCACATAATTTAAACGATTTATTTTTAGTACTACTTTAGGCACATTGCATTGATGTGCATATAGAGAGCTAATTAAATTCTCTTCATCTCTGTCAGTAAGAGCTACAAAAGCGTCAGCTGAAACAATATTTTCATTGTCTAAAACTTCCTGATCTGTACCGTCCCCACAAATTATCAATGCATTAGATAAAATTTCATTTAAGAGAAGACATCTCTCTTTTTTAAGTTCAATTATTTTTACATTCATTCCAATTTCACTTAAAAGCCATGTTAAATAAATACTAATTCTGCTTCCACCAACTATAGTAATATTTTTTGGTTTTTGAGAACTGCGTCCTAAATAATTAAAGAAACTTGATATATCGCCTCTTTCTCCAATTACATAAACTACATCATTTGGATTAAATACAAAGCTTCCTTTTGGTATAAAGACTTCGTTATTTCTGCTAACTGCACAGAACAATACATTTGATGGTCTGGTTTTAGCTAAATCAATTAATGTTTTATTAACTATAGGGTCTGTTTCTAATACTCGAAATTGAACCATTTCTAACATATTATTTGCAAAAGTTTCAACATTGGTGGCAGAAGTAAACTGCAATGTTCTTGATATTTCTGCAGCAGCATCCATTTCAGGGTTTATAACCATGTCAAGCTCAAGCTCTTGCTTTAGCATTTTATGCTCATTGGAATAATCTGTATTCCTAATTCTAGCAACTGTGTGCAATGCACCTAACTTTTTACCAATGACACTACAAATCATATTTAATTCATCACTATCTGTAACGGTAATTAATAGGTCTGTATGACTAACACCAGCTGCCTTTAATATTTCTGCGCTTGCTCCATTTCCTTTTATACACATAACATCTAAGGTTTCATCAGCACGATTCAATACATTAGAATTGTTATCAACTAGCGTTATATCATGATTTTCAGTAGAGAGTTGTTGAGCTAGAGTATAACCAACTTTACCTCCACCGACTATAATTATTTTCATTAATTTCCTCCAATAAAAAGTATAGCATTAGGCTACATTCCAAATAGTATAGCACATGACATACTATAAATCAATAATTTTTATAGTTCTATACAAATTATTATAAATATAATAATACTAATAAAATGAAAATTAATCTTGATTTTATTGTAATTTTAGTTTATTTAAGCATGTCAATAATATTATTATTTCATTTTATCATATAGTTATAATATATATAATTAATAAAGTTTCTGAATAATTAAAGTAATTAATGTGAAAACATATTAGTATCTTATCGAAAAACTGACATGTCAGAAATATGACGAATTGTCATAAATTTGACATTATATATATGCAGTAAATTATTAGTTAATTCAATTAGTTCAAATTTGAGGTTTATAAAATGTAATAATTTTATATTGTATTGGCATGGTAATTGCTCTAATAAAGTATAAATAGGAAATAGATGTATGTTTCGTCTATTTGTGTTAAATTATGATATTGCTGTAAAAATATTAAAGGAGTGTTTAAATGATGCGAATTGAAAACCATCCTATTCTTGAATTTAAAAGAAAAAAAATAATTAAATTTACTTTTAATGGACAAGAAGTAGAAGGATATGAAGGAGAAACGATAGCTGCAGCTTTGCATGCAGCAGGTGTAAAGGTTTTAGGCAAAAGTTTATTTTCTAACAGACCAAGAGGATTTTTTTGTGCAATTGGTAATTGTTCATCTTGCTTTATGGTAGTTAATGGTGTACCTAATATTAAAACTTGTGTTACTGATTTAAAAGAAGGGATGATAGTTGAAACTCAGGAAGGAAAAGGGGTGATAAAATGAAAGAGGCCGATTTAGTTGTAATTGGTGGTGGTCCAGCAGGTTTATGTGCTGCAATAAGTGCTGCTAAAAGTGGTTCAAAGGTACTTATTATAGAGAGAAACAAAGACTTCGGCGGTCAATTAGTTAAACAAACACATATGTTTTTTGGTTCAGAAAAACAATATGCTTCAACAAGAGGAATTGACATAAAAGAAATATTAGTAAATGAATTAAAAATGTTATATGAAAACGTTAAAGTAATGATGGATTCTACTGTTGTTGGTATGTATGAAGATGGTGTAATCACTATTTTACATAAAGAAGACAATTATTTTAAAATAAAGCCAAAAGCTATTGTTGTTGCAACAGGAGCCTTTGAAAAATACCTAGCATTTCCAAATAATGATTTACCAGGAATTTATGGTGCAGGAGCGGTACAAACATTAATGAATGTATATGGTGTTAAACCAGGAAAAAAAGTTCTTATGGTAGGGGCTGGAAATATTGGTCTCATAGTAAGTTATCAATTGATGCAAGCTGGTGTAGAAGTTGTAGCTATTCTTGATGCAGCTCCAAAAATTGGAGGATATTTAGTTCATGCTTCAAAAATTAGGAGAATGGGTGTACCTATTTTAACTTCTCATACGGTAAAAGAGGCTATTGGAAAAGATTGTTTAGAAAAAGTAATAGTATGTAAAGTTAATGATAAATTTGAACAAATTAGTGATACGGAAAAAGAATTTAATGTTGATGTTATGTGCATTTCTGTTGGCCTTACTCCTTTAAATGAGTTGTTATCAATGAGGGGATGTGAAATGAAGTATGTTCCCCAATTAAGCGGTTCTGTTCCCGTGAGAAACGATAATTACGAAACCTCTATAGAAAATGTATTTGTAGCAGGTGATGCATGTGGTATAGAAGAAGCAAGTTCAGCAATGGTAGAAGGATATTTAGCTGGCCTTTGTGCAGCAGCGAAAATAGGACATAAGTCTAATGACTATGAAGTAAAAAGGGCAGAATTTGAGAAACAATTATATAACTTACGCTCAGGACCAGTTGGACAAAAAATTTTGATTGGAATTGAGCAAATTGTAAATAGATAAAGGAGGTATGAAATGTTCGAACAAACGGGAATTCCAAGTAAAGATATGATTATGGAAAAGTTTCCTTTAGTAGATAGAATTAATAGGGGGCCAGTTGCTGTAGTTGAGTGTTATAAAGAAATACCATGTAATCCATGTCAAACTGCTTGTAAGTTAGATGCAATTAAAGTAGGAACAGATATTAATAGTGTCCCTAAAGTGAATTTTGAGAATTGTTCTGGTTGTGGAATTTGTTTAAGTAAATGTCCGGGTTTAGCTATAATGATAGTGGATGGTTCCAAATCAAATTATACAGTAGAAGTAAAGATACCTTATGAATTTTTGCCATTACCTAAAAAAGATGAAATAGTAAAGGGGTTAGATAGAGAAGGAAATTACATAACAGATGCAAAGGTGTTAAAGATATTAAATCCAAAATCTTTTGATAGAACTCCAATAATTACAATAGAAATTGATAGGAAATATTTATATGATATAAGAAATATAAAAGTGGAGGTATAGTTATAATGGATGAAAATACAATTATTTGTAGATGTTCAGACGTTACCTTAAAAGAAGTAAGAAATTTAATAAGCGAAGGGTATATAACTTTTGAAGAAATAAAAAGAATAACCCGTATAGGAATGGGACCTTGTCAGGGAAAAACTTGCGGTCAACTAGTTATGAGGGAAATTGCTTTAGCAACAGGCAAAAATATAAAAGATGTAAAATTTCAAACAAATAGACCTCCTGTTGTAGGTGTAAAACTAGGATTAATTGCAGAGGAGGGTAGAAAAGATGAAGACTAGTGCAGATATAGTAATTATAGGAGGAGGAATTTCTGGTTGTTCAATAGCATACAATTTAGCTAAAAAAGGAGTTAAAAATATAATTGTACTAGAGAAAAGTTATATTTGTAGTGGTTCCACAGGAAGATGTGGTGCTGGAGTAAGGATGCAGTGGGGAACAGATATGAACTGTAAAATAGCTAAAAAAAGTATAGAATTTTATGAACATGCAAATGAAATACTAGAATATGATAGGGATGTTGATTTTAAGCAAAGTGGATATTTGTTAATTGCAGATACTGATAAAGAAATTGAACAGTTTAAGAAAAATATAAAGATACAGCATAAATATGGAATACCTTCGCGTATGTTAAATTTAGATGAAGCAAGAGAAATCGTACCATACTTAAATACTAGTATTTTAAAGGGTGCTGCTTATTGTGAAAAAGACGGATTTTTGAATCCATTTCATACAACTGATGCATTTTATAAAGCTGCTAAAAAATTAGGAGTAGAGTTTAATACTTTCACTGAAGTAACTAATATAATTGTTAAAAGTGATAAAGTAGTTGGTGTAGTAACTAATAATGGAAATATAGCTACAAATTGCGTAGTTAATGCAACTAATGGATGGTCTAAAGAAATATCAGAAATGGTGGGTATTGATATTCCTGTATATTCAGAAAGACATCAAATTTTAGCAACTGAACCAGTTGAACCTATGCAAGGTCCTATGGTAATGTCCTTTGGTTTAAATCTTTATGTTCAACAATCACCGGAAGGTTCTTTTATAATGGGAAGAGGAGATTCTAATGAACCAAGAGATTTAAGAATGACTTCAAGTTGGGAATTCATTGAAGAAATGGCTAAAACAATCGATTTAATTCTTCCTCCAATATCTAAGTTAAGGGTAGTCAGACAGTGGGCGGGTCTTTATAATATGACTCCTGATAAACAACCTATATACGAAAAATCAAAAGATGTTGAAGGTTTTTATATGGCTGTGGGTTTCAGTGGACATGGTTTTATGTTTGGTCCTATTACAGGAATAGTGATGTCAGAAATGATTTTAGATGAGGAACCTACTATCGATGTAAGCATGCTGAATTTAAATAGATTTAAAACAGGAAATTTATTACTTGAACCATCAGTAGTTTAGAACAACGAAGATTTTATGGAAACTAATGTTGATTTATTTAATATATGGAATTATAATAAGAACAATAGGTTGAAGGGAGAAATATAATATGAGACAAAAATATTTTGATAAACTAGTCAATATTTTAAAAGATAGAAAATTGGATGCGTTACTAATTGCTCCATCAGAAGAAATGGAATTTATTATGGGACATAATACACATTTGTGTGAAAGATTTCAAGGGTTAATTATAAAAAGTGACGGAACATATTTTTACATATGTAATTTGTTGACGGTAGATGAAGTACAAGCGGTATTAGGTCCTGATATTAAGGTTTATGGATGGTTTGACGGTGACAATTTTATTGATACTGTACAGAAGGCATTTCAGGAAAATGGATTAATAGGTAAAACTATTGGAGTTAATTCAACAGAAAGGGCTTTTATTATACTTCAAATTATGGAAGCAGTGAATGTTAAATTTGTAAACGGAAAGCCTCTATTAGAAGAAATGAGAATGATAAAGGATGCTGACGAACTTGATAATTTGAGGATGGCTGCACGTATAACAGATGAATCTTATGAAGAATTATTGCAATTTATTAAACCAGGTATAAAAGAAGCAGATATAGCTAAGAAAATGAATGAAATTTTCAAAGCGAAAGGCGCTGATGAAGGTTTTACTATGGTTTGTTCAGGTCCTAATTCTTCTTATCCTCATTATAATGACGATCAAAGAGTTATACAGGAAAAAGATGTTATAGTTCTTGATTGGGGTTGTAAATATAATGATATGTGTGCAGATATGTCTAGAACAGTTTTTGTAGGTGATATTACTGATGAAGAAAGAAAAATATATGAAATTGTATTACAATCACAAGAAGCTGGAGAAAAAGCAGCAGTTAATGGAGCTTATATACCAGATGTAGATAAAGCAGCTAGAGAAGTGATAGAAAAGGCTGGATATGGAGAATATTTCTTCACTAGACTTGGACATGGTATTGGATATTCTGTTCATGAGTCTCCAGACATTAAAGCAAGTAATCAAAGATATTTAGAAGAAGGAATGGTATTTAGCGTTGAGCCTGGCATATATATAGCTGGAAAAGTAGGAATGAGGATAGAAGATATAGTTGCAGTAACAGAAAATGGCAACGAGATTTTAAATAAAGCGACAAAAGAAATACAAATTATCAAAAACTAATTGTAGGGGACGCATTCTATGCGTCCTGTTTTTGCATTGCATGCGACCTGCAACATCCCAAACGTAGGGGACGCATTCTATGCGTACCGCGGTATGCATTCAATGCATACCCTACAATTGTTAGGTATGATAAGAAAGTCTTGGAACGCTTTTGCGTTCTGTTTTTTTGTTATAATCAGAGTCGTTCTCAAAATTAACTTGTATATTTCACTTAAAGTATTTATAATATAATCAATAATAATCATAAAGGAGCGTTTAATGGATTATAAAAAAGTGGCATTAAATTTGCATCAAAATAATATAATTATTGATACACATTTAGATTTAGCTGGAGAAATATACAATAGATATATGGCAGGAGAAAAAGATGTAATCAAAAATAGATATCTTGAAAATTTTAAGAAAGGTGGATTTAATATAATTGTGTCATCTTTGTATATTGATGGCATATTTCTCCCTGAAATGGCATTGAAAGTTGCTCTTGGTCAAATAAATGCTATTATGGAAGATATAAAAACATGTAATGGGGAAGTAATTTTAGTAAAGACAAAAGAGCATCTAAATAAAGTAATAAATGAAAATAAAATTGGAATAATTTTATCTTTTGAGGGATTAGAGCCTATTGGAAACGAATTAGGTCTTTTAAAAATATTCTACGAACTTGGTGTAAGAGCTGCAGGATTAGTTTGGAGCAGAAGAAATTTTGTTGCAGACGGCTGTAGCTTTAATCCTGTTGAAGAAGGTCAAAGAGGCGGACTTACTAATTTTGGGGTTGAGGTAGTAAAATTGATGGAAGAAATGAATATGGTTATAGATGTAAGTCATTTAAATGATGAAGGATTTTGGGATATAGTTAAGTTTACAAACAAGCCATTCATTGCTTCTCATTCAAACTCCAGAAGCATACATAACAGGATGAGAAATTTAAATGATGATCAAATTAAGGCAATAGCAGAAAGAAACGGTGTAATAGGAATTAATGCATATAAAAATATTGCAGGAGTTGAAGAAAAAGATAATCCTATTGAAAAATTAGCTGACCATATAGAGTATATAATTAACTTAGTAGGTGCAGAACATGTAGGATATGGCTTTGATTTATGCAATAATTACTATGATAGTGAATTAAAGTTCAATTATGTAGAACAAGACAGTGATAGTCTGAAGTCCCATGCTGATGTTTATCTTTTGACGGAAGAACTCTTAAAAAGAGGAATACATGAAGATGATGTGAAGCTTATTATAGGTGGTAATTTCTACAGGATTTTAAATGAAATATTTAAATAATACAGCAAAATAAAATGAATAGGAAGTGGTATAATGAAGTATTTTATTAAAGAATGGGTTATACCTATAGTTATAGCTTTAATTATAGTGTTATTTTTAAATAAATTTGTTTTTATATTAGTTACAGTACCAACAGGCTCTATGGAGGATACAATTATTCCTGGAGACAGACTGTATGTTAATGAATTATTTAATATTAAAAATGCAGAACGTGGTGATATACTTGTGTTTAAGTCTGAAGAACTTGATGATAAAAGATTAGTGAAAAGGTTAATAGGTTTACCAGGAGAAGAAATTGAAATAAAAGAAGATGGAAGTGTTTTTATAAATGGTGAAGAATTAGATGAGCCATATGTTATAGAGTCTAAAGGGGAAGCAAAAATTTTCAAAGTTCCAGACAAATCGTATTTCTTTTTAGGTGATAATAGACCAATATCATTTGATGCAAGGTATTGGAACAATCCATATATATCAGAAGAACAAATAATTGGAAAAGTATTGTTTAGATTTTTCCCATTTAATAGAATGGGAAAAGTAGAATAAAAATATCTCATTGTTAATCAAATTTCTACGAAGAAAAATAAAGGAGGTACTAAATGTCAAAAGTTTTACAGGGTTTAAAGCCAGAAAAGGTATTTTACTATTTTGAGGAGATTTCCAAAATTCCTAGAGGTTCAGGTAATGAGAAGGAAATTTCAGACTATCTTTATAATTTAGCAATTAATAAAGGCTGGGATGTAATACAGGATGATTATTTGAATATAATTATAAAAAAACCAGCATCAAAAGGTTATGAAAATGCGCCTACTGTAATGTTACAAGGACATATGGATATGGTTTGCGAAAAAAACGAAGGTATTGTTCATGACTTTGAAAAAGATCCAATAAAATTGAGGATAATAGACGATTGTATTTATGCCACAGAAACGACTTTAGGTGCAGATAATGGAATAGCAGTGGCAATGGCCCTTGCTATTTTAGATTCAGATGAATTAGTACATCCTTCAATAGAAGTTTTGATAACAACAGATGAAGAAAAAGGTATGACTGGAGCACAAAGATTAGATGGAAGTATTTTTAATAGTAAATATCTTTTGAATTTAGACAGTGAAGAAGAAGGTATATTTACATGCGGTTGTGCAGGTGGATGTGAAGCTATATTAGAAATACCTATTAAATTACAAAATATTAAAGAAAAAAATACTTATAAACTTATGATAAAAGGGCTATCTGGAGGGCATTCTGGTACAGATATAGATAAAGAAAAAGGTAACGCTAATAAAATATTAGCAAGAATTCTTTATGATTTAAAAGATGAAATAGACTTAGTTAGTATTAATGGAGGTTCAAAAACAAATGCAATTCCAAGAGAAGCCAGTGCTAAAATTACTATTCTTAATTTAGAATCAGTAAAAAACAAAGTAGTAGAATGGAATGATATTCTCAAGAGTGAATATGCTTTTACTGATAAATCAATTAGTGTATTGTTAATAGAAAATAATACAAAAGAAGTACCTTTAGATAAGGAGATTTTCAATAAAGTAATATCTGCGATTAATCTAACTCCTAATGGTGTTTTGTCAAAAAGTACAGAAATTGATCTTGTAGTATGTTCTAATAACCTTGGTGTTATAACTACTGACGAAGAAAGTATAAAATTATATAATCAAGCTAGAAGTTCTGTTAAAACATTACTGACACATAGCTTTGAACAAACTATAAAGCAAATTGGAGATATATTAAATATTAAATGTAAAGTTGGAAATTATTATCCTGGTTGGGAGTATGCTAAAGATTCAAAAATACGAAACATTTGTATAGAGACATATAAAGAAATGTATGGTAAAGAGCCGCAAATTGAAGCTATACATGCAGGTCTTGAATGTGGTTTGTTGATGGAAAAAATAGACAGTTTAGATGCAA
This sequence comes from Sedimentibacter sp. MB31-C6, assembly GCF_035934735.1. NCBI lineage: Bacteria > Bacillati > Bacillota > Tissierellia > Sedimentibacter > Sedimentibacter sp. MB31-C6. The sequence goes on along the minus strand of NZ_CP142396.1, from coordinate 321,890 downwards.
TTTCATTTGGTCCCGATGCTTGGGAAGTACATTCACCAAATGAACATATTAGTATTAAATCAATAGATAATATTTATAAACTTACATGTGAAATATTAAAGAGGATAAAGAATTAAAGTACAATATTTAGCATTAAACAAACATATAGTAATTTAATACTTAGAAAAGGTAGAATAAGATTACCGCTGTTTGTAAAATACTTACAATTATATATTTTTGGTTGCAATTAAAACGCTTTTTTTACCTTTTCAGAAGTAAGAACATGCATAAATATGCACGATTTAAAATATTTCCATACAAAGCAAAGAATAGAAACCCTAGAATATGAACACGTTTTCATGATTATAATAAACGATTTCTTACATATTTAAACAAATTTGGCATATAAATTAAAATATTGATATTTAAGAATTCCTGTGCTATAATTATATCACTATTATATTAGAGAGGAGAAAATAAAAGTGGCAAGATATATAGTAAAAAGAATTATTTCAGCAATAATTACTATATGGTTTATTATGACTTTAACATTTGTGTTAATGAACGCCATTCCAGGTGATCCTATTTCGACTGGAAAGGCTTTGCAGCCAGAAGTAAGAGCAGCTGTAGAAGCTAAGTATGGATTGGACAAACCTTTATTTGAGCAATATGTAACATATTTAAAAAATTTCATGCATGGAGATTTTGGTGTATCCTTCCAAAAAATAGGATTAACTACTAATCAAATTATTGCAGATGGATTTCCATATTCATTGAGAATTGGGGGTTGGTCTTCAGTGTTTATAATTATTGTAGGTATTTTCTTAGGTATAGTTTCTGCTCTTAAGCAAAATAAAGTACCAGATAGGATTTCAATGATTATTGCTACATTAGGGGCAACGATACCAAGTTTTGTTTTTGCAACATTATTTCTTTATATTTTTAATAGAAAACTTGGCTGGGTTCCTTCCTTTGGAGCAGATACATGGAAGCATTATATTGGTCCAGTTCTTTGTATAGGTATGTTTTCACTTGCTTATGTAACTAGGCTTACAAGAACTTCAGTACTAGATGTATTACAGCAAGATTATATACGTACTGCAAGAGCTAAGGGACTATCAGAAGGTATAGTTATAATTAAACACGCTTTGAGAAATGCATTGATACCTGTAGTTACATATCTTGGACCAATGATTGCATCTTTAATAACTGGGTCATTTGTTGTTGAAAAGGTATTCGGTATAGCTGGTATAGGTTCATTGTTTACTACAAGCATTACAAACAGAGATTATACTCTTATAGTGGGAATTACAGTGTTCTTTGGAATTTTTATCGTAATAGCAACACTATTAGTGGATATACTGTATGTATTTATAGATCCGCGTATAAAATATGATTAGGAGGAATATTTAAAATGGGAAATAACTTTAAAATGTCTCCTGACATGTGGACACCTTTAGAAAAATCAGAAAAAGATGCGGAAAAAGTATCTAGACAAAGTCTAACATTTTGGCAGGATGCAAAAAGAAGATTAAAACAAAATAAAGTATCAATGGTTTCTTTGGTTGCTATAGTAATAATCATTTTGGCCTGTGTTTTAGTACCTATGTTTTATCCTATAACATTTGAAGATCAGGTGCTAGATTTCGGAAATATAGGTATAATGATGGATATCTATGAAATTGATGGAAATTATTTTTATATGAACGGAGAATATTATCTTATAGATGTATCAGAAGATGGTACTTTATTACAAAAGCGTCCTTTAGTTAAGGATGATTTGGAAAACAAAAGATATTTATATGATTTTGATGGACAAGAAGTAATTGTAGATTATAGCCCTTATTTTGAGGCAAATGTAGAATATAAAAATTTACAAAAGAAAGCAAGGCGAGATCCTTCAATAGATCTTGTTGAAGCAAAATTTAAATTAGACAATACAAAAAAAGTAAAAATTCTTATGGATGATAAAGAGGTTTTACCTGTAAACTCTGTTCATAATAAAACATATATAATGGGAACAGATAATCTGGGAAGAGATATGTTCATAAGAGTACTACATGGCGGACGTATTTCTTTAATAGTTGGTTTCGTTGCAGCCTTTGTAAACTTAATTATTGGAGTATTATATGGTGGTATAGCTGGTTATATTGGAGGAAAGGTTGACAATATCATGATGCGTATTGTTGACGTAATAAGTGCAATTCCGACATTATTATATGTTATACTATTAATGGTAGTTTTAGGAAATGGAATGATGCCTATTATAATTGCTTTAAGTATAACTTATTGGCTTCCTATGGCAAGACTTGTAAGAGGACAAGTGTTAGGATTAAAAGAACAAGAATTTATATTGGCTGCTCATACATTAGGAGCGTCATCAAAAAGAATTATGTTAAGACATTTAGTTCCAAATATGATGGGACCTATAATGGTATCAGCAACAATGCAAATACCGCAAGCTATATTTACGGAAGCTTTCTTAAGTTTTGTAGGCTTAGGAGTATCCGCTCCTCAAGCATCTTGGGGTTCATTGTGTAATGACGCTTTACTAACATATATGACATATCCATATCAGTTGTTTATACCAGCGGCAGCTATTTCAATAACAATATTAGCTTTTAATTTATTCAGTGATGGTCTTAGAGATGCTCTAGATCCAAAACAAAGAAAGTAAAGTGAGGTGTATAAAAATGTCAGAAAAAATATTAGAAGTTAAAAATCTGAGAACATCTTTTTTCACTCACTTAGGCGAAGTAAAAGCAATTAGAGGCGTAAGTTTTGACGTAGAAAAAGGAGAATCTATTGGTATAGTAGGAGAGTCAGGTAGTGGTAAGAGTGTTACTTCACTATCAATCATGAAACTTTTATTATATCCAGGAAAAATAGTTGACGGAGAAATATTTTTTAATGGTAAAAATTTAGCAAAAAAATCTAATAAAGAGATGATGAATATTAGAGGTAATGAAATAGCAATGATTTTTCAGGATCCTATGACATCATTAAACCCTGTTTATACAATAGGAGATCAAATTTCAGAAGCAATAATGAAGCATCAAAAATTATCGAAACATGAAGCTCATGAAAAGGCTTTAGAGATGCTTAATTTAGTTAATATACCTGATCCTAAAAAAAGGATAAAAAATTATCCTCATGAATTTTCAGGTGGAATGAGACAAAGGGCTATGATAGCAATAGCGCTTTCTTGTGAACCAGAGCTTTTAATAGCAGATGAGCCTACAACAGCTCTTGATGTTACTATTCAAGCTCAAATTCTCGAACTTATTAAAACTTTAAATTCGAAATTAAATACATCTACAATATTAATAACTCATGACTTGGGAGTTGTTGCAGATGTTTGTTCTAGAGTAGTTGTAATGTATGGCGGACTTATTATGGAAAAAGGTTCAATTAGAGATATTTATTATGAACCAAGACATCCGTATACAATGGGATTATTAAAATCAATACCAAAAGTTACATCAGATTTAAAACAAAAATTAATTCCTATACCAGGTACACCACCTGATTTATTAAATCCTCCTACAGGATGCCCATTTTATGCAAGATGTGATTACGCTATGCGTATTTGTAATCAAGAACAGCCTCCTTACTTTAAATCAGAAGATGGAAAACATGAGTCAATGTGTTGGCTACTCCACCCTGATGCACCTAAAAATGAAAATTATGAAAGTTTGAAGGGAGGGGTAAGAATTGGCAAGTAATGATAAATTGATTGAAGTAAAGAACTTAAAAAAGTACTTTATAAAGAATAAAGGATTTATTAAGAAAAATCCAGAAATTACAAAGGCAGTTGATGATGTTTCGTTTTATATAAAAAAAGGAGAAACATTTGGTCTTGTTGGGGAGTCTGGCTGTGGTAAATCTACTACTGGACGTACTATAATTAAACTATACGACCCAACAGCAGGTGAGATTATATATGATGGCAAAGATATAGCTAAATTTGATAAAAATCAAATAATGCCATATAGAAAGAAGATTCAAATGATTTTCCAAGATCCATATGCATCCCTTAATTCTAGAATGACAGTTTCAGATATTATTGGTGAACCTATGGATATTCACAATCTTGCTCATGGCAAGGAAAGACAAGAGCGAATTTATGAACTGCTTGATACTGTAGGGTTAAACAAGGACCACGCAGCTCGTTATCCTCATGAATTTTCTGGAGGACAAAGACAGCGTATAGGAATAGCAAGATCTTTGGCTGTAGACCCAGAGTTTATTATTTGTGATGAGCCGATATCAGCTCTTGACGTATCAATACAAGCACAGGTTATAAATATGCTTGAAGATTTACAAAATGAAAGAAACTTGACATATTTGTTTATAGCTCATGATCTTTCAATGGTTAAGCATATATCAAATAGAGTAGGTGTAATGTATCTAGGAAGTCTTGTAGAGATTGCTGCAAGTAATGAATTGTATAATAATCCAGTTCATCCATATACACAGGCTTTGCTATCATCAATTCCAATACCTGATCCTGATGTAGCAGAATCTTCTAATAGAATTGTACTTGAGGGAGATGTACCTAGTCCGGTTAATCCACCTTCAGGTTGTAAATTTAGAACAAGATGTAGATATGCAATGGATATATGTTCTCAAGAAAATCCTAAATTTAAGGATATAGGTAGTGAACATTATGTAGCATGTCATCTTCTTGATAAATAATTAGATATTACTTCCATTTTATACATGATAAGTTAATCTTGACACATTGTATAAAATGGAGGATAATATAAATGCAGTTAATTTTTGTTAACTGTAAATACATAGATTTTTGGAGGGATATTATGTTAAAAAGAGTACTATCATTATTAGTTGTACTTACAATGGTATTATCTGTAACAGTTGGTTGTGCACAACAAGATCAACCACCAGCAACAGATGAAACAGAAACACCAGGAGATGAAACACCTGCAGATGAAACACCTGCTGGAAGCGAAGACTATTTAGTTTGGAATATAGCAGTTGACCCACAAACTTGGGATCCAACTCTAAACAGTGCATCTGATGGTGGACACATAATTCAAAACTTGTTTGAAGGTTTAACAAGAGAAACTGCAGATGGTATTGAACCAGCAGCAGCAGAAACTTGGGATATTTCTGAAGATGGAACTACTTATACTTTCCATTTAAGAGAAGGCTTGAAATGGTCAGATGGAGAACCTTTGACTGCAGCAGATTTTGAATATGCTTGGAAAAGAGCATGTGATCCAGCTACAGCTTCAGATTATTCATTCTTAGTAACTAACTATTTAGTTAATGGTGATGAATACTTCAATGGAGAAGCTTCAAGAGATGATGTTGGAGTTAAAGCTATTGATGAAACTACTTTAGAAGTTAATTTGAAATTCCAAGTACCATACTTCTTAAGTTTAACTTCATTCTATACTTATATGCCAGTTAGACAAGATATAGTTGAAGCTAACGGTGAAGGTTGGGAAAAGAATCCTGAAACTTGTATTTCAAATGGTGCATTCCATTTAACTGAATATAAGACTGGTGATCATTTAACAATGGTTAAAAATGAAAATTATTGGGATGCTGATAGTGTTAAATTAGCTGGAATTAAAGGTCTTATGATAGTTGAAGGAACTACTGCTCTTAATGGATATGAAAATGGAGAAATCCAAGTTCTTGATAGTATTACTATAGAACAAATTCCTAGACTTCAAAAAGAAGATCCTAACTTCAAAATTACGCCACATATAGGTACTTATTATGTTCAATTTAACGTTGATAATGAAGTGTTTAGTGATCCTTTAATAAGGAAAGCATTCTCATTAGCTATTGATAGAACTCAATTTGTTGAACAAGTAACTAAGGGTGGACAAATTCCTGCAACAGGTTTTATTCCAACTGGATTAATTTATTCTGATGGAAATGAAATAAGAGAATTAAATGAAGATGGTGTACCAGTAAATGAGTATGGTATAGATCCTAATAAAGCTTTAGTTGAAGAAGCAAAAGCCTTATTGGCTGAAGCAGGTTATCCAAATGGTGAAGGATTACCAAAAATAACATTCTTATACAACACAAATGAGAATAATAAGAAAATAGCAGAAGCATTACAAGGTATGTGGAAGCAAAACCTTGGTATAGATGTTGAACTTCTTAACCAAGACTGGGCAGTATTCCAAGAAACTAGAAGAGCTGGAGAATATATGATAGCTAGAGGTGGTTGGTTAGGTGACTACGGTGATGCTATGACTATGCTAGATTTATTTGCTTCTAACTCTGGAAACAACGACCCACAATGGAGATATAAAGAAGAACCTGTAGTTGCACCACATGACACTACATTGAATCCAGAGCAAGAAGAATTTGAAAATGCTCTTAATGAATCTCGTTTAACAACTGGTACAGATAGAGATGCAGCTTTAAAAGCAGCAGAAGATGCTTTAATGAACAACCATGTTGTAGCACCTATTTACTATTATACTTTTACAAATATAGTTGATGAGTCAATAGTAGAAGGAGTAGAATTAACATTAACAAATAAATGGGATTTCAGATACGCTGAAATAGTTCAATAATTAGAATTTTAAAAAGCAGTTCACAATGTGAGCTGCTTTTTTTATTATATAGGAAAGTTATCCTTTCCTATATAATAAAAAACGAGGATTGCAAAGGACGGAACGTCCTTGCCGTTAAGGGGGGTAGCGGGTGTTGCGTAATATGATTTTGAACGTTCATTTATCTTATTTCAACTAGACTATTATGACTATTAATAGTATAATAATATTGGAGATGATATGATGGACTATAAAATTATTGTATTGGATCTTGATGGAACTTTGTTAAATGACGAAAAGATCATAAGTAAAAAAGATGAAATTATTCTTAAAAAATTATATTCTAAAGGTATTCAAATTGTAATAGCTACTGGTAGAAATTATTATATGGCTAAAAAACTCACAGAGCGGATTAAAGAAACTAAGCCTATTATTTTAGCAAATAATGGTGCTATAAGTAGACTTTCATACAATGATGAACTAATAGAGCACAGTTATTTAGATTCTACAATTTTTTCAAGTATATACGAGGAGGGTTTGAAGTATAACTTGAATCCTGTTATACATGTAGATGAATATGATAATGGATTTGATATGATATTTGAAAATGAAGATTATGAAGAAGCCTATCTTGGTTATGTAAAAAAAGAAGATAGAAGAGTAAAATATGTTAAATTTAAGCCAAAAGATATTATGAATATTTTATCAGTTTGTTATTTAGCTGAGTTTGAAGTTCTTGATACTTTTAGTAATAAGGTAAGAAAAACAATAAATGGAGAATATAATGTAATTTGCAACAGGAATATAAGTAATAGAGCTTTATTAGAGTTCTTGCATGTAAATGGTTGTAAATGGAGAGCTTTAAAAAAATATTTAGATAGAATTAACGTGAAGCCATCAGAGATAATAGCTTTTGGAGATGATAATAATGATATTGAATTATTATTTAATTCAGGGCTAGGTATAGCCATGAAAAATGGAACTGAAAGTTGTATTAAGTCATCTAATATGATATCAAAATATGATAATAATAATTCAGCAGTTTCTTTTGAATTGTCTAAGATATTCAATATTAATTAAAATTTTATGTAAGTATGTACATATTTCCTTTGATTGCTCAATATAATGTAATAAAAAGTATATAGGAGGAAATATGAAAATATTAGCGGCGATAGCATCAATTCTTATAGTAATAGGCGCTTTGAATTGGGGTTTATATGGAATAGCAAAAATTGATATAGTAGAAAATTTTTTTGGTGGTTGGAATAACAAATTAGGTAGAATATTTTATATATTAATAGGAATTGCTGGACTATATACACTGTTCTACGTTATATTTGCCTGAAAGTATAAAAGAAGCAAGCTAAAAAGCATGCTTCTTTTATGTTTATTTCATATTAATAGCCTTTGTTATTTTTCCCATCATATCACGATTTTGAATATTATTACTCATCATTTCAGCTGAACCTAAAGCTATATTGGCTAATCCAAAACCAATAATACCATTTCTATAAGATTCAGGTAGATTAGAGTTTCTTAAAGCTAAACCTGTTGCAGTAGCAACTGTTCCTAATACAGTAGGAATCATTCCTTCTTTAATGTGCATATCATACCTCCAATATATTAATTTGCATTATTATTATTTACAATATAATTAAAATAATTTAAATTAATTAATGGAAAAGAAGATAAATCTTTAATTAATAATATTAATATAAACAAATTATGATAAAATATTGATTTTAATATAATTAATGCTTATAATAAAATAAAGAAATAAAATTAAAATAAATAATAAAATTGAATTTGTAAATTAAAAAGGGAATAAAAATGACCGAACTATTTAACGAATATTCAAAATACTTGAAAAAAAAATATAATGAAAAAGTTTATAAACTTCCTATAAATCTTCCTGTAACATGTCCGAACAGAGATGGAAAAATAGGGTATGGTGGATGTACTTTTTGTGCAGAAATAGGCACCGGATTTGAAATGCTTGAAAGCACATTAAGTGTCAAGGAACAAATTAATAAGAATATGGATTATATTTCACGAAAATATAATGCTAAAAAGTTCATTGCATATTTTCAAAATTATACAAATACGTATATGGAGCTCAAAAACTTTAAAAATTATATTAGAGAGGCAGCAGTTGATAATATAGTTGAAATTTCTATTTCAACGAGACCTGATTGTATAGGAGATGAATATCTTGAATTTCTCTATAACTTTAAAAAAGAAACTAATATAAATATCACAATTGAACTTGGACTACAAACTGTAAATTATCATACATTACTAGATATAAACAGAGGACATACTCTTGCTTCTTTTATTGATGCAGTATTGCGAATAAAGAAATATGAATTTGAAATATGTACACATGTTATTTTAAATTTACCAAAAGATAATATATCAGATACTATTGAAACTGCTAAAATATTGTCTGTTTTAGGTATTGATGCAGTAAAAATTCATTCCTTGTATTTAATGGAAAATACAATTATGGGAATAAAGTATAAAAATGGAGAGTTTACTTTAATATCAAAAGATGAATATATTGAGAGAGTAATAACATTTCTTGAGAATTTAAATAAAAATATAGTTGTACAGAGGTTAATAGGTAGAGCTCCAAAAGAAAATTCTATTTTTGTGAATTGGGGTATGAGTTGGTGGAAAATTAAAGATGAAATTTTGGATAAAATGAATAATGAAAAAAGGTATCAGGGGATGAAATCTATTTATTAAAATTGAAAATAATTAGTGTAAACATTTTCAATTTGTGGTACAATATATATAGGTATACAATTATAAAAATATGGAATAGGAGTGTGATTATTATGGTGCAATTAGTTTGTGGACACAATGGTACAGGCAAAACAAAAAGAATGATTGAAATGGCAAACAATTATATTGATGGTATTCAAGGTAAGATGGTTTTCCTAGAAGCTAGCAATAGGCATATATTTGATTTAGATTATAAGATCAGATATATTAACACTAAAGAGTTTGGGTTGACCAATGATGAGCAATTTCAAGGTTTTGTATGTGGATTAATAGCAACTGATTATGATGTAGAACTAGTTTACATAGATGGATTATACAAGATTGCCCAAGCAAATATGGATAAATTAGAAACTGTAATACAAAGATTAGATTTTTTATCAAAAAAATTTGATGTTGATTTTGTAATGAGTGTAAACCATGATAAAGAGGCTGTTCCAGAAGTACTAAAAGATAGAGTTATAAGTTAAATTAGAAAATAATTCCACTGGCGATTAGTCAGTGGATTCATTTAAGTTTAGATTAAATTTAAATGTTTTGCTCTTGCTAAAGTTTGTACATTCTGTTAAAATTGATGTAGTTCTTAGTAAGGAATGACAAATTAGAAAGAGTGAATTTATGAATTATTTTAAACCTAATAAAACAATTTTTGATGATTTTTTTGAGCATCGAGATATGTTGATTATTCAACATATGAATGGAGATATTAATAAAAAAGAATATTTAGAGCTCAATTATAAATATATGCTAGAAAAAAGCATTAAACCATTTCAAAGAATTGATAGTTTTGAAAAGGGAATGTACAATTATCAATATTATAATATGATGGCTAAATACCACAGGATGATTGCTCAAGAAATTAAGGATAAGGGTAAACACATAAGTTTCTATAACAAATATTTAAATGAAGCTGATTATTATTATAACGAAAAGGATAAAACTACATTTAGACTCTTAAGATTTTTACATTATGAAAATGTTGAAGCATATTTTATTAAAATGGAGTCTTTAAATCTAGAAGGTAAACTATACGAAATAGTACTTAGTAATTATGAATATGCAGTTTTGCATTCAAAGTGCTTATGGTTGTTAGAAGTTTTAAAAAAAGAGAATGTATTTTTAGATAAAAGAAAAAAATCAGTTATTGATTATTACGTAAATCAAAAATATTAAAAATGGGCGATTAATTCGCCCATTTTTGTAGGGGACGCATTGCATGCGTCCCGCATTAGTTCCTTCGCTTAATTTGCGTTTGCTATTATTTTGATTATATTATCCAATGAAGTTCCAACTGCAATTTCAAAGGTTCCGCTTCTCAATCGTGTATCAAGTCCTAATTCAACAGATCTATTTAAAAATTCATTTTTATTATTAATTAAATTTGAGTTTACAAGAATATCGCCTATACTAGATGGAAAAGATCCCTCTGGAATTTCAATTGTAGCAATAACATCACTTACATTATTGCCTTCAGTATCATCAGGTTCCTTTGTATCAGTATTATCTGGTTCTTCCGTATCCTCATTATCAGAAACCTCAGGTTTTTCATCATCTATTTCATCATCTATTTCATCAGTATTATCATTAAGGTTAGAAGTTGAATCGTGTTCATCATCAATTTGTATTATGTCTGCTCCATCAGCAATTACTTCTTTTTCTATATCTTTATTAAATAATAAGTTAAACCTCCATGCCAAGATAGCAACCATAATTACAATTACAGCAATTATCAATCCATAGTCAGTTATATTGTATAAAAAATCTCTTATGGCATTTATTATTTTTTTCATATGTACACCTCGTCAATTTATAACTACCACATAATATATTAACATAAAAAGAATACATTTTCAATAATTTCATTCAATAAAAACATGTTAATATTTTCAATTTATTGTATAAACTTTTCTTATAATTTGATATAATTAATAAAAAGTAAAAATGGAGAAATTATGAAGGAAATAATTATAACAAATAACGAAGCAGGGCAAAGGGTTGATCGGTTTTTAAAAAAATACTTAAATAAGGCAAATCAATCTTTTATTCATAAAATGATAAGAAAAAAGAATATTAAGTTAAATAATTTAAGAATACAACCTGAAATAATATTAAAAATAGATGATAAAGTTCAAATTTATTTATCTGATGAAACAATTTCTAAGTTTAGAGAAAAGAAATCTTTAAAAGAAACTAGCATACATTTTAAGACAGTTTACGAAGATGATAATATATTAATTGTAAATAAACCTGTAGGATTAAGTACTCAACCTGACGCAACTAGTACAAAAAGTCTAGTAGATGAAATTAAGATGTATTTAGATGCAAAAGAGAAAAATATAAGTTTCACTTTTAAACCAGCAGTTTGTAATAGACTTGATAAAAATACATCGGGATTAGTAATTGCTGCTAAAAATTACAATACTTTAAAGCAGACGAATAAGGCTATTAGAGAAAGGAATATAAAAAAATATTATATTGCAAAAATACATGGAATAATTAGTGATGATTTAGAATTAAGTGACTATTTAATTAAGAATGAAAATAAGAATATGGTTAAAGTTGTGAAAAGGAAAGGAGAAAATACAAAAAAAATAGTTACATACGCTCATCCCATTAAAAATGAAGGTAAGTATAGTTGGATTGAAATTGAACTTGAAACAGGGAGAGCCCACCAAATTAGAGCTCACTTATCTTCAATTGGACACCCTATTGTTGGTGATAAAAAGTATGGGAAAAAGGACAATGAAAAATATCAAGTGCTACATGCATATAAATTAATATTAAACGGTTATGAAGAGGAATTAGCTTATTTAAATGGTAAGATAATAAAATCTGATATAAAAGAAAGAGAGATAATATCTAAAAACCAGGGAGGAAATAAATGAAGATTATTTTAGTTAATAGAAACAATGAAATAGTAGAAGTTAATAATAATGAAACATTATATAGTTTGGCAAAAAAAATTTATAAAGATGATTATAAAAGGTTTCTTGTTGCTAAAGTAAATAATAAGTTACAAGAATTAATAAGTAGTTCATTTACAGAAAATGACAAAATAGAATTTTTAGATATAAAAGATAATGATGGTCATAGGGTTTATGTTAGAACATTAAGTTTAGTATTTATTAAGGCATGTAAGGATATATTTGAAAATATAGATGTTTCTATAGAGCATTCTCTTAATAAGGGTTTATATATTGAAATTAAAAATAAAAAAGCAATTCACTTAAATGATGTCAGCAAAGTTAAAATCAAAATGCAAGAAATAATAGATGATCAAAAACCTATAGAACAAACATTTTTAAATGTTAAGGATGCAAAGGAAATTTTTAACAAACAGGGAATGGATGATAAGGTAGAACTTTTGAATCATTGGAATAAGGATAAAATTAGAGTATATAAGCTAGAAGATTATTATGATAATTTTTATGGATATTTAGCTCCAAATACGAATGTTATAGATAAGTTTGATTTAAAGTTATTTTATCCTGGAGTGATATTAAATTTCCCAACAAAAGAAAACAATTTCGAGCTTCCTGAATATATTGAACAAAAGAAGATATCTAAAGTTTTCAGAGAAACAGAAGAATGGGGGGAAATAATGGATGTTGGATATGTTGGTGCTTTAAATAATAAAATAGCAGATAGTACTATTGAAGATATGATTCGCATCAACGAAGCATTACATGAGAAAAAAATTGCATATATAGCAGATGAAATAACAAGTGACAAAAATATTAAAATAGTATTAATTTCAGGTCCATCTTCTTCTGGTAAAACAACTTTTGCACAAAGGCTTTCAATTCAATTAAGGGTGAATGGTAAAAAAACATATGCACTATCATTAGATGATTATTTTGTAAACAGAAGCCTTACACCAAAAGATGAAAACGGAGATTATGATTTTGAAACAATAAAAGCTGTAGATTTAGATTTGTTTAATGAACAATTATTAGATTTAATGGCTGGTGATACGGTTAATATTCCAGTTTATAATTTTATTACTGGAGAAAGGGAATTTACGAGAGAACCAGTTACATTATCAAAGGAACATATAATAATTGTTGAGGGAATCCATGGTCTTAACGACGAGTTGACTAAAAATATTCCTCACAAGAATAAATATAAAATTTATATAAGTGCGTTAACACAATTAAATATTGATAATCATAATCATATTGCTACCTCTGATTTAAGACTTATTAGACGTATAGTAAGAGATAATACTCATAGAGGTAATAATGCTCTAAAAACAATGGAATTATGGGATAATGTATTGCGAGGTGCGGAGAAATATATTTTCCCATATCAAGAAAATGCAGACGCTATATTTAATTCTGCATTAGTATATGAATTATGTGTTTTAAAAAAATATGCTTTACCGTTGATAAAGGAAATTGATGAAGACAGTGAATTTTTCCCTGAAAGACAAAGACTATTAAAGTTTTTAAGTTACTTTAAAACTTTAGAATGTGAAAGTGCTATTCCTAATACATCTATTTTAAGAGAGTTTATTGGAGGAAGCTGTTTCGAATAAATGTAGTAGGGGTCGCATTGCATGCGACCCGAATATCATTTTATGCGACACTACATTTATTTATAAATCGTTCAAATCAATTTTACCTCGTTTCATTCCAACACTTAAAGCTAGTCCGATGCTTATCATATTAATTAACATAAATGTTCCTCCATAACTAATGAAGGGGAGAGGTATACCAGTAACTGGCATAAGTCCCATTGTCATCCCTACATTTTCAAAGATATGAAATAAGAACATAGCTGTAATACCTGTAACAATTAGGGAGCCAAATAAATTTGCAGCATGTTTAGCTATTTTAATTAATCTGTACAATAAAATAGCATACAAAATCAATAATAGAAGTCCACCTAACAATCCTAATTCCTCACCAATAACGGCAAATATAAAATCTGTTTCCTTTGTTGGCAGGTATCCAAGCTGATTTTGTACTCCGTTGTAAAGTCCTCTACCATAAAGCATACCAGATCCGATTGCAGTTTTTGACTGAATTACTTGATAACCAGTATCTTCGGGATCAAGTTCAGGATAAAAGAATGTAACAATTCTATCAAATTGATAATTGTCTCCTAATGTGTAATCTTGCATTATATAGAAGAATGCACCTAGTCCAATAATAAGAAGTACTAATGTAATAATTAATATTGTCATAATATATCTATAATTAATTTCTGATATAAATATCATAATTGCAATGAAAAATATAAAAACTAAAGAAGTTCCTAAATCAGGTTGCAACAAAATCAGAAAAACAGGGAATAGTGCAAATGCTAATATTTTCAATAATACAATTGGTTCATTTATACTTTCCTTGTGTAAATCAATAAATTTCGCCAATGATATAATAACGCCGAATTTAGCTACTTCTGATGGCTGAAATACAATTGGTCCTATTGCAATCCAACTCCTTACATCCCCCCAATCAGATGCACTTACAGAATTAATTAAAGCATATAACAACAGTCCAACAGATATAACATAAATTGGAATGTAAAAGCTTCCATAAATATCATAATCAATAAAAAGCAAAAACAACATTATAAACAATCCTAAAATAAAAGCTATTATTTGTGTTTTTAAAAAAGGCTCACTTCCGTTAACTTTACTCATTGTTGCACTGTTAATAATTATAAAACCATATATAGATAAAAATATTGATGTAAAAAACAATATAAAATCAAACCTTTTAAGTTTGCTTTCCTTCTTAAACATAATTCCTCCAATTGTCTTAATGAATATATTATATCACAATTTAATATATTGCAAAATATAATTTTTCCTAGTTCTAAAGCTTCATATTATATTTTTTCTTAAGAACTATATGTAAATTATTCTTAACAAAGGAAGTAACATATGCTATAATGAACGATAGTAAAGGAATAGGTAAACATATTTGTCAAGATTAAGAATTAGAGGAATTACAATGATAATATTTGGTATAGATCCTGGCCTTGCAATATCAGGTTATGGTGTTTTAAATTATATAGGGAATAAATTTGATGTTTTAGAGTATGGAGCTATTACAACTGAAAGTTGCGAAGAATTTCCATTAAGGTTAAAAAAAATATATGACTGTTATAGTGAGTTGTTTAAAATGTACAAGCCTGAAGCTGTAGCAATAGAGGAATTGTTTTATAACAAAAATGTTAAAACTGCCATTGCAGTTGCACAAGCAAGAGGTGTTCATCTTTTGGCAGCAGTAAATAATTCAATACCTTTGTATGAATACACTCCTCTCCAAATAAAGCAAGGTATAGTTGGTTATGGAAGGGCAGAAAAAAGACAAGTACAAGAAATGGTAAAAATAATTCTTAAATTAGATTCAATACCAAAACCAGATGATGTTGCTGATGGATTAGCAGTTGCAATTTGCCATGCTCATTCACTGAAATATGCTGAAAATTTTAAAATACTGAAATATTAGATTAAAGAAAAGTTAGCAGTTTCAAGATAACATGTGTTTAGAGAGGAGAATTATGATAAGCTTTATTAAAGGTGAAGTTATAAAAAAAGGTTTAGATTATTTAGTTATAGAAAATAATAATATAGGATATTTTATTAGCACTTCTCTTTCTACATTAAAAATGCTTAACGAAGGGGATAATGTTTGTATATATACATATTTACATATAAGAGAAGACATATTGGCTTTATATGGTTTTTTAAAATCTGAGGAACTTGAAATGTTTAAAAAACTTATATTAGTAAATGGCATAGGTCCAAAGGCTGGACTTTCAGTGCTGTCAACTTATAATATAAATACGATTAAAGAGATAATACTAAAAGATGATACAGTCAAAATGTCAAAAGTTCCTGGTATTGGTAAGAAAACTGCAAGTAAAATTATACTTGAACTAAAGGATAAAGTTGGTACATTGGAAGGCATAACTTCTGATGATAAAATAGATGAAATTTCTATTCAAAGTAATTCAGAAACTTCTGATGTTTTAAATGCTTTAATATCTCTTGGTTTCAATCAATTTGAAGCTAAAAAAACTTTAGATAATATGGATTTAACTGGAAAATCCGAAAATGATATAATAAAAGAGGCATTAAAAAATATAAATAGGTAGGTAGGTAATGGGATGAATGATAGAGAAAATGAAATAGTTACTAGCACTCTTAAACCAGGGGAAGAAGATATTGAGCTAAGTCTGAGACCTCAAAAGCTTACCCAGTATGTTGGCCAAGATAAAGTTAAAGAAATATTAGAAATATTTATTGAATCTGCAAAAATGAGAAATCAACCTTTAGATCATGTTCTTTTATCAGGGCCACCAGGTTTAGGTAAAACTACTTTGGCGAATATTATATCAAATGAAATGAATGTTAATATTAGAGTAACTTCTGGACCAGCAATTGAACGACCTGGAGATTTAGCTGCAATATTAACTAATTTGAATGAAAATGATGTTCTCTTTATAGATGAAATTCATAGGCTTAATAAAAGTGTTGAAGAAATAATGTACCCTGCTCTTGAAGATTATGCATTAGATATAATTATAGGTAAAGGACCATCTGCTAGATCAATAAGACTAGACTTACCTAAGTTCACGTTAATTGGAGCAACTACTAGATCAGGTATGCTTGCATCACCTTTACGTGATAGATTTGGAGTATTGTGCAATTTAGACTTTTATAATAATGAAGATTTACAACGAATTGTTTTACGTTCAGCTGTCATAATGAATATAGAGATTAGCGAAGAAGGAGCTAAAGAAATAGCTAAGCGTTCTAGAGGGACACCAAGAATTGCAAATAGACTTTTAAAACGTGTTAGAGATTATGCTTTAGTAAAATCTAATGGCTCTATTGATATAAGTACTGCAGACAAGGCATTAAGAATGTTTGAAATAGACGAAATTGGGCTAGATAAGTTAGATAGACGAATTTTGAATACTATAATTGACTATTATAAAGGTGGTCCTGTAGGATTAGATACTCTTGCAGCATCAATAGGAGAAGAAAAAGGAACCATAGAAGATGTTTATGAGCCTTTTCTTCTACAAATTGGATTTATAAATCGTACGCCTAGAGGAAGAGTTGTTACAGAACTAGGTTATAAACATGTAAATAAGGTAAAAAATAATTCTAATTCTAATCAAATTATTATTGACTTAGAATAGTGACAGGTGGGTATTATGAGAAAAATTTACATAATTTTATCAATATGTATAATTACAATTCTGTTTTCAACTAATGTTGTATTAGCATTTGAAGATGAGGAATATAATGTAAGGGTTAGAATTAGATCCCCAAGGCAATATAATGAACAAGCTGAACTTGATGGATATGATAATATATCTGTGTATAAGAATAAAAATGACAATATGGAACTATTATTTAAAACAGATAACAATTTGAGTATATTGCTTGATTCTTTTTATGATAGCAAATTCAATTTTTTTGAAGGAAAAGGAAACGGTGCAGTTGTTGGACCATATCATGTTTGTCTAAAAGATAGTTTTTTTACTTATGAAGAAGTTGAAAATGAAATTGAGATACTTAATGAAAGAACTGGAATTAAATTTTACCCTTTTTATAATGGTTCGGAATATGAAATTTACTCTGGTTCCTATGTTGATGAAAAGCAGGCAAATGAATTAGTGACTGTTTTAGAAGATAATGGTTTAGATAGTATAATTGAAAATGGTGAAAGTCAAAATGTCGTTATTTATAATGATAATAATGATATAGAATTTATGTATAGTAAGAATTACAATATTTTCTTTACTTCCTACAATAGTGGCGAAGAAGTAGAAATGATAAAAATTGATAACAGGCCATATAGAGGGATGATTGGATTTTATATAATTGAAAATTATAAATTAATATCAATAAATTATGTAGATTTAGAAAGTTATTTATATGGTGTAGTACCTAATGAGATTTCAGCATCATGGCATATTGAGTCAATAAAGGCTCAATCTGTAGCAGCTAGAACTTATGCTGTTTCTTGTATAACTCCTAATTCATCTTATGGCTATGATTTAGACGATAATCAAAACAGCCAAGTATATAGGGGATATTTTAGTGAAAATAAATTATCTAATAAAGCTGTTGATGAAACTATGGGAGAAATGATTTATTATGATGGAGAACTAATACATGCATTTTATCATTCTACAAGTGGGGGCATGACTGAAGATTCTGAGAATATTTGGTATGAAGAGGTTCCTTATTTAAGAGGCGTAGATGATGAATTTTCAAATAATTCGGACTCACCTCATAATGAATGGGAAATATCTTATTCAAAAGATGATATTATTGATATGTTAAGAGAAGATGGACATGCCATAAATAGAATTTATGGAATTGAAATAACAGATATATCTGAGAATAACAGAGTTATAGAATGTATATTTTCAACTGATATTGGAGAAATTTCATATAAGAAGGAAAACGCAAGATTATTATTAGGACTTAAAAGTTCATGGTTCATGATTGGTAGTGGTAATTTCTTTTATTTTACAAATGAAAATTACTTTAGTAATTTTAAATCAAATTCAGATGAAGATGGTATAATAGGTTCTATATTAGAAGAAGATGAGTTATCAGATTCTAGTGAATTTTTAGATTCTGGTGCTTTAAATGGAAGAGCTGTAATATCAAGTAATGGTAATTATGAATTAAATAAAGAGAATGTAGCTTTTATAAGCTCAAAAGGAGTTACCATAGAAAGTGTAAATTCTTCTAAATATACTTTTAATGGTAGAGGATGGGGACATGGTATTGGTATGAGCCAATACGGTGCAAAAGAAATGGCAGAAGAAGGATTTGATTATGAAAAAATACTTAAATATTACTATACTGGAGTAAATATTAGATGACAGAAATAAATTTTAAAACAAGTGATTTTTATTATGATTTACCAGAAAAATTAATAGCTCAAACACCACTGAAAGACAGAGATCATTCAAGATTGTTAGTTTTAGACAAAAAAACTGGACAAATGGAACATAAATATTTTTATGATGTATTAGATTTTTTAAATAAAGGTGATTGTCTTGTAATAAATGATACAAAAGTTTTGCCAGCAAGGCTTTTTGGTGTGAGGAAGGATACAGGCGCAGTAATTGAGTTACTTTTGTTAAGAAGAATTGATGATAATAAATGGGAAACCCTTGTAAAACCGGGAAAAAAGGCTAAAAAAGGAATAGAACTTATATTTAAGGAAAATCTACTTACGGGAAAAATAGTCGATGTACATGAAGATGGAAATAGAATTATAGAATTTGAATATAAAGGTATTTTTGAGGAAATATTAGATCAATTAGGCGAAATGCCTTTGCCACCATATATTCATGAAAAATTAGAGGATAAAAATAGATATCAAACTATTTATGCTAAGCATCCTGGGTCAGCAGCAGCGCCTACAGCAGGTCTTCATTTTAATGATGAATTATTGGATAAAATTGAAAAAAAAGGAGTTAAATTAGCTAAGCTTACACTTCATGTTGGATTAGGGACTTTTAGACCAGTTAAATCTGAATTTATTTCAGAGCATAAGATGCATTCAGAATATTACGAACTTACTAATGAAGAAGCAGAAAAAATCAATAATGCAAAAAAACAAGGAAATAAAGTAATATCAGTTGGAACTACTAGTACTAGAACGCTTGAAACTATAGGAGATCATAATGGATTAGTAAAAGGTCAAAAAGGATGGACTGATATATTTATATTCCCTGGCTATAAGTACAAAGTAGTAGATTCTCTAGTTACTAATTTTCATTTACCAGAATCTACTCTAATTATGTTAGTAAGTGCTTTGTGTGGCAAAGAAAATATATTAAAAGCATATAAAGAAGCTGTAGACAAAGAATATAGATTTTTCAGCTTTGGAGATGCTATGTTTATAAAATAAAAAAGCAGGTGAGTTATGTTTAAATATGAATTAATAAAAGAATCTAAGGAGTGCAAGGCAAGGCTTGGTAAAGTACATACAAATCATGGAGTTATAGAAACACCTGTATTTATGCCAGTTGGAACTAAAGCTACAGTAAAAGCAATGACTCCAGATGAAATGAAAGATTTAGAAGCACAGATAATCTTAGGAAACACTTATCATCTTTATTTAAGACCAGGTGATGAGTTAATAAGAGAAGCTGGTGGACTTCATAAATTTATGAATTGGGATAGACCAATTTTAACTGATAGCGGCGGATTTCAAGTGTTTAGCTTAGGTAAACTTAGAAAAATCACTGAGGAAGGTGTTGAATTCCAATCTCATGTAGATGGCTCAAAACATTTTATAAGTCCAGAGAAGTCGATGGAAATACAAAATAATTTAGGTTCAGATATTATGATGGCTTTTGATGAATGTGTTCCATATCCAGCTACATATGAATATGCTAAAAATTCAATGGAAAGAACTACTAGATGGGCGAAACGCTGTAAGGATTTTCATAAAAATACTGATAATCAAGCTTTGTTTGGAATAGTTCAAGGTAGTATGTTTGAGGATTTGAGAAAAGAAAGTGCTAAGCAAATTACAAATTTGGATTTTCCTGGATATGCAATAGGTGGATTAAGTGTTGGCGAACCTAGAGATT